>JAHEDC010000061.1 GCA_024641425.1 Verrucomicrobiales bacterium
CACTTCGCCGAGGTGGAAGCGGGTGTCCACAAGGTCGTTCTTGAGAATGTGGACATACGAAGCCGTGGTCGCGAAGACTTCCGGTGCCGAAACCATACTGAAAACGGTGCCGACGGCGAACAGGGTGAGAAAGGGAACTTTCATGGGGCAAATAGTGCTGGGGTTTGTCGAAAGTTCCCCGGGAACTCCCGTTGTCTTCATTATCCTGCAAAATTCCCAGACAATTGGAATTCAAAAATGTAATGGGCTGCAAAGTTTTTTAAAACTGCTGGAAATAGCGCTTCGGCTCGGAGCGAAGCTCACGCCGGATCCAATAGCTTGCGGCCTGCCGGTCGAAAGAGCGCCGGAGGGGGTCATACCGGAACAGTTTCAGGAACAGACCGATCGGCAGCACGACCAGATAGAAGACAAGGGTGAGCAGGAAATGGGAAAGGAGCCAGCCGATCGGGAAGACCGTCGCGAGCCAGGCCGCGAACAGGGGTCGGCGGAGGGAAGGAACCACGTAATAGATCACGATGACCGCGAGGGCGACGACCCCGATCCCCATGGCGACCCGCGGGGCGTCGAACTTTCGGATCGCGATCCCGCACAGCATTGCCGCGAAGAGCGCGAAGAGCGGGCCAAACCAAAGCAACTCTCCGCGGGTGAAGGACTTCTTCCGTTCGATCATGACTTCGGTTGTTCCTCCTTGAGCAGGACAAGATCCTCGAGCACCAGAACATCCATCCCGGTGGCCATGAAACAACGATAGGCCTCTCCCGGCGTGCAGACGATCGGTTCTCCGCGCACGTTGAAGCTCGTGTTGACCACGAGCGGACATCCCGTGAGGGCCTCGAACGCGCGGATGATTCCGTAATAGAATCCATGCCGCTCCGCATCGACCGTCTGCACCCGCGCCGAGTCGTCGACATGGGTCACGGCGGGAATCTCCGAGCGGGCGACATGGAGCCGGTCCAATCCCCTTGCCTCGTCCTTCGGAGCCACCCGTTTCGATTCACGAACCGGAGCGACGAGCAACATGTAGGGGCTCTCCTGTCCCGCCTCGAACGCGAACCATTCATGCGCCCTCTCCCGAAGCACCGAGGGCGCGAAGGGCCGGAACGACTCGCGGAACTTGATTTTGGTATTAATGAGACGCTGCATTCCCGCACTCCGCGGATCGCCCAGGATGCTGCGGCAACCAAGCGCGCGCGGGCCGAATTCCATCCGCCCCTGCAGGAGCCCGACGACCTTCCCGTCCGCGAGCTGGCCCGCGATCCAGGCGCTGCGGTCGTCCTCGGATCCGATCCGGCGATAGCGCGCGCCCGCCTTCTCCAGGACGTCGGCGCAGGCGGCGGAATCGAATCGCGGCCCGAGGAGCGAGCCGTGCTGGCTGTCGGTCGGAAGGGGCACCCGCGGCTTGTCCATCAGCTGGTGCCAGATGAATTGCGCGACTCCGAGCGCCCCCCCGGCGTCGTTCGATGCCGGTTGCACCCAGATGTCCTCGAAGATTCCCTCGCGCAGGATGCGCCCGTTGCCGACGCAGTTCAGCGCGACGCCGCCGGCGAGGCAGAGATGCCGTTGTCCGGTGACCTTGCGGACGTGGCGCGCGCAGCGGAGCATGATTTCCTCCGTCACCGCCTGGATGGAAGCGGCGACGTCCATGTGGAAAGCGCCGATCTCCGATTCGGGCGCGCGCCGGGGCTGGCCGAACAAGGCCTCGAACCGGGCCGAGGTCATGGTCAGCCCGGCGCAGTAGTTGAAGTAGCGCATGTCCATCCGGAACGAGCCGTCGTCCTTCAGGTCGAGCAGCTTCTCCAGGATCCGGCCGGCAAATCGCGGCTCCCCGAAAGGCGCGAGTCCCATCAGCTTGTATTCGCCGGAATTCACCGTGAATCCGCAGTAATAGGTGAAGGCCGAGTAGAGGAGACCGAGCGAGTGCGGAAAGAGAAGCTCGTGGGTGAGCGCGACCCGGTTTCCGCAACCGGTGCCGAAACTCGCCGTCGCCCACTCGCCGACGCCGTCCAGGGTCAGGATCGCCGCCTCCTCGAACGGGGACGGGAAGAACGCGCTCGCGGCGTGGGACTCGTGGTGCTCGGTGAAGACGAAGCGCTTCCGGTATTCCCCTCCGAGCGCGCGCCGCATCTCGCGGGGAAGATGCAATTTCTGCCGCAGCCACACGGGCATCGAATGGAAGAACTGACGGAGCCCCCGGGGCGCGGTCGCCACCGCGGTCTCCAGGAGACGCTCGAACTTGAGGAAGGGCTTGTCGTAGAAGCCGACGAGATCGAGGTCACCCGCGCCGATTCCGGCTTCCGCGAGGCAGTAATCGACGGCCTGTGTCGGAAAACCGGCGTCGTGCTTCACGCGGGTGAAGCGCTCTTCCTGCGCCGCCGCGACGATTTCCCCATCGATCAGGAGCACGGCCGCCGAATCGTGGTAAAAGGCGGAGATGCCGAGGATCGCCACCATGCCTAGTGCGCCTTTCGCTCCCGGATTTGCGTGAGGCGTGCCTGCGCCGCCGCATTTCCGGGTTGGAGTTCGAGCACCCGTTGGAAGGCCCTTTCCGCCGCGTCCAGTTGGCCGGCTTCGAGATACAACTCGCCGAGGTTGGCCATGGCGCCGAAGTGCCCCGGATTCAGCCGCACCGTTTCCTGGAAATGCTTTGCCGCACCGATCTTGTCACCGGTCTGGGCGTAGGCGCTGGCGAGGTTGTTGTGCGCGGCCGGATTCTCCGGACTCGCGGCCAGCGCCTTCTTGAGATGCGGGATCGCCTCTTCGGGGCGGGCGGCCTGGATGAGGGCGATGCCAAGCCAGTTCTCAACATTGGCGTCGCCGGACCTGAGGCCGAGGAGTTCCTGGAGCGGCTCAACGGCCTCCGCCCCCTTCCCCGCCTGCAACAGGCTCGTCGCCAAGGCCTGGAGCGCATTCGGAAGCGCCTCGGCCGCGCCTTCGTGGTCGGATTTCAGTTTCAGGGTCTTCCGGAGCATCCGCACACTCCCGGCCAAGTCACCGGCTTCGGTAAGCAGCCGCGCGTAGCTGTAGTGGGCCCCGACGAAATACGGCGCGTCCTCGGTATTCAGATCAAAACCCGTGAGGAACCGGAATTGCTTCATCGCCTCCTCGGTCTTTCCCAGTTTCTCCGCGAGATCCCCCGTGACGAAATTCGCGTAGGCGTCGCCCGGCGTCAGTTCCAGCGACTTCTTCGCCGCCGCGTAGGCATCCTCGTATTTCCCCGCCCACTGGAGGACATTCGCGAGGTTCCGCAGCGCGATCCCGCGCTCGTTGTCATCGACCCGCGCCATCACCCGCGCCGTCGCCCCCGCCTCGTCCCACCCGTCCGCGACCTTCGCCATCCCCATCCCGGCAAGCGCGTCGACCAGCGCCAGAGCCAGCAGCCGGTGGGACTCGATGGTCGGATGCACGTGATCGAGGAACTCGTCCTCGCCAGGAATCCCGTGCACCGCCCCCGCTTCCATCATCCGGTGGAAATCGACGACCGGCACGCCCCGACCCGTCGCGACCGCGGACAGGATCGCGCGCATGTCCGCCACCATGCGCAGAGGGCAGATATCGTTTTCCAAGGCGCTTTCATAGGCCATTTTCGCCCCGATGAAATCGCCCGCCGCCTCCAGGATCCGCCCTTGCAGGTACTGAGTGTCCGCATGCTCCGGGTCGATCTCCACCGCCTGCGTGATGGCGGCCGTCGCCGCAACCTTGTCTCCCGCCTCGAACGCGCTCCGGGCCTTGTCATAAGCGGCCTGCCACGCGGCAAGATCGTCTTCACCCAGCCCCTTCCGGTGTTCGCTCTTGAAGGGCGAGCTATTGCGCAGATTCGACGCCGGCATGACAAACACGACCTCCGCTCCCGACGCCCGCGCGATGTCGACCATGCGCGCGAGATTGAAGCGGTAGTGGGAAAGCACCTGCTCCCGCCATTCCGCGTCGCGCGTGTAGGCCTCGGGGCCAACGCTCTGGTCAAGGATCGTCGTAACCTCAGTGTCGAGCCTGCTCGCCCCTTTCGCCAACCCGCCGCCCTTCACGACGCGCGAAAGCAGGCTGTAGACGCGCGATTTGGAGAGGCTCGCCTGCAGCCCGCGCACCCCCGCGGGCATATCGATCAGATCCGCGTAGGTGCGGCGCTCCAGGAACTCGTTTTGCCCGCAGTAGATGACGAAGAGATCGGGGTCATCCTCCGCCAGTTCCTCCATGAGCGCGGCGACGCGATAGCTGGCGTAGCTGATTCCCCCGGCGTTCACCACCTCCCAGCCTTTCGACGCGTCGGCGGCGGGGAGGAATTCCCGCAGCCATCCGCAAAACGAAGTCTTGTCCCGATAGGGCCGACCGAAGGTGGTCGAGCCGCCCATGCAGAAGATCCGCACCGTGTCCTTCGCCTTCTTCCTCGGGAAGCTCTGCTCGTTGAACCACTTCACCTTGTTCTTCGCCGTCACCATCTTGTCGCCCTCCTTCACGAAGAGCGGTATCTTGGCCGCGAATCCGACGTAGGGATCGTCCTCGAAAAGGAGCGGCTTCACCCCGAAAAGAGCCAGCACACCCTCCAGAAATCCGAAAAAGAGAAGCACCGCGATTCCGCCGAACAGCGCCTTCTTCCAGAGCGGGAGGCGCTGGTGGTCCGGGGTGCGTTTTGCGTGGCCCTTTTTCGCCATATTCTTCAAAAGAACGGGTAAATGAACGGCGCGAGCGGGGTCTGGCTCAGAAGCACGAGGACGATAAGCAGCGCTAGAATGACGAGGATCGGTGTAAGCCACCACTTCCGGTTCTGCCTCAGGAAGTCCCAGAATTCCCGCGCGAATCCCGGCGACCGCTCCCCGGCAATCCGCGCGAAGTGATCCCCGGCATCGGAGGATGCCTCATCGCGGGGCTCGTTGGGATTCTTCGCCATCGTCGGAGTGTAGGGTTCGGAATTCCGCAATGCAACTTCCCCGACGAAACGTCCCGGAATTCCGCCAAATCCTCCCTTCTGTTTTTCCACGACTGTGTGGGACTCCTTTCTCAGTAGCGCCGCGCGCTGAAGAAAAACTCGGCCTTCCTCTGAGAATTCAACCCCTCTGAAAGTGCGTCCCTCCGTTCTCGCCCTCATCGCCATCACCGTAACGGTGGCAGCTGCGCCCAAAGCTGAAGCCGCTCTGGCCGCCTATGTGCGCATCGTGAAGAACGATGCTGTAGACCCCGCTTCCACCTCGGCGAGGTCGAAGTCTTCTCCGGCGGCGTGCTTCCGAACGGCCTCGGCGGCGCCATCTTCGGGGGCATGTCCACGAGCACGAACGACATCGGCCCCGGACTGGTCGCCTATGGTGTCGGCAACCTCTATCCGACCTTCGGAACGACGAGTGTCCTTGAACACGGAGGGGGCGCCCAGAACCCCGACAACATCCTGCAAAGCGCCGGGGCCGTGTGGTCGACCGGGAATGCCCAACCTACGCTCTCACAGTATACCCTCGACCTCGGCGGCACCTTCGATGTGACAACCGTGCGCATGTGGCCGCGCGCCGACACCTGCTGCGCCAACCGCTGGCAGAACCTTGAAATCCAGTTGCTCGATTCCAATCGCAACCCGATCGCGGGAACGCGGAACACTTTCGCGGGGAACGGCACGAACACCCCTCTCGAATTCAAGTATCCTACCGTCCCCGAGCCCGGTACCCTCGCCCTCCTCGGTCTGACGGGAACCGCGCTCCTTCTCCGCCGCCGCACCTGAAAGGTGCTTCACACTGACTCCGGTCGTGTTCCGCGGCTCGATGCCCCACCCCTGCGGCTTTGCTCTTCCCGGCACGGCACCGGACGATCTATGCGGCTCCCCGATGCCAAGGCCCGTAACTTTGATAAGAGGAGCAGTGGGGGCGACGTGTGATCGCCGCTCTCCCAGCCGCCCGCCCATCTACTTCAAGGATGCCGTTCTTCGTGAATCTCAGGGGCCGTTGCTCTTGACTCCGAAGAGGTGCGAGACCGCATCGGCGCAGAAAATACTGTTGATGGCGTCGTTGGTGCCGGTTTTCCCGACGATCGTCGCGGAGTCCCGATCGACCCTTCCGGCGACGGTGAATTGAATGTGGGTCCTCCGCCACTTTTTCGCCATCGAGGCGGAGTTCGACATCGCCCGAGTAGATCGCGTTGTGGCGACGCATCCCTTTGCAGAAGGCGCGATCCCGGCCCGCACGTGGTTCCAGAGAAGGCAGGGGGAGGACCCCAGCCCACCTTGAAAGGCTTCAACCTCCCCGTGGAAGATGGCGACTTCCAGCTCGCGACGCGGAGTTCCCCTAGGCACTCGAACACCGAATTCGGTGCCATGGTCGACGAGACGTTCTCCGGCGAAGTCGAGGGTGAAAGCCCTCGCGTTGGCGGATTTCGGCGACGAGAGCCCCGAATCGCCGTTCCCCCGCGTTCTCACCCGAGACATGGTCGCGGGCCGGACCCCCGAGAAGAAGCCACACCCGTTTGCGGAGTTCAGGACGAGGATGCCGCCATCAATACCGGCGGGGTTGTCCGGAAGCGCAGCACCATCCAGGACCTTTGCCCCGGAAGACCCCTCCGCCCACGCGATCCTGATTCTCCCGGGGATCGTTCCCGGCGGAACCGGCCGGTTGCCAGATTCGGTGGAATCCGGCTTGTAACGGCGGCTCCCGCCGCAACCAACCGCCGCTGCATACAGTGGCTCGGGGCGAGTCGGACACGAGATATCGGTAAGCTTTCCACAGCTGCCTCCGAGTGATGACCGGTGCTACGGCTCCGGCAAAGCGACCTGCTCGTCGGATTGGAGGTAGCGCATGATGTCGCGGGTGTCGTCGTCCGTGAGGTTCTGGAAGAGGCCTTCGGGCATCATGGAAACCGGAAGCTGCACGCGGGCCTTCAGGTCGTCCTTGGCGATGACCTGCTCGCCCTCGAGGGTCTTGACGGTGATGGCGGTATCGTTCTCGGCCGCGATAATGCCGAGGAGCACGCGGTCGTCCTGAAGGGTAAAGGTCGCATACTGGTAGTCCTTGCCGATGTCCGCGTTCGGGTCGAGGACGTTGTCGAGGATGTAGGTGACATTGCGGCGATCGGAACCAGTGAGGTCGGGGGCGAGGGTGCCGCCTTCGCCAAACAGCTGGTGGCAGGACGCGCAGAGCCGCTGGAAGACGCGGCGACCGTTGACGGGATCGGCCTTGGCGAGGGCTTCGGGACGCAGGGTGGTATTGAAGTGACCGCGAAGCTCGCCCAGGTTCTTCTTCTCCGCGATCACGCCCCAGACCTCGGCAAGTTTGGTTGAAACCTCCTCGCTGCCGAGGTTCGCGAGCTGGCGCGCGGCGGTCGGGGTCACGTCGGTGCGCGGAATGCGGCCGGCTTCGATCTCGGCGAGCAAGGCGAGGCCGGAGACCGGGCGGGCGGCAAGGGAATGGACGGCTTCTCCCTTCTCGCGGGGCGGGAAGTCGGCGTAGCGCCGCAGGATCTCCCCCGGCGTCGCGTCATCGGGAACCGCCGACAGACCCCGCAGGGCGTCACTGCGTAGCTCCGGTTGATCGAGCAAGGGATGAAGATCGGCGGCGAGGCCCTCGACACGTTTCTGCACGAGGGTTTCCATCGCCTGGCGGCGTTCCTCCGGCGAGCGGTCGGGGTTCTTCATGATTTCGCGCAGGCGCGCGAGGGCGCCTTCGTCGCCGAAGAGCACCGAGAGTTCGCGCGCAGCATTCTTCACGTCCTGAACCACGCTGTCCATGAGCTTGGCGGATACCGGGCTCCAGTTCGCGGGCACCGCGATGTTCGGATTCCCGGCCAGGCCCTCGCGGATCCCGGCCAGCATCGCGGCCTGGACGCGGGGCTCGCTGGCACCGAGGCGGTCGACGAGGGCGGCGAAGGCGGCATCGGCGTCGGTGCCCGACTTTTCGGGAGCCTCGGCCTCCGCGAGGTGGGTGATTTCCCCTGGCGAGAGCGCCCGCGCGTAGATCCGGATATCGCTGATGCCGCCCCGGAAAAACTCTTCCGTTCCGGCCGCGCCGCCGATCCAGAGGGCACCCTTGCCGGAGGAATCCGCCGCGGGTCCCGTCGCGGTGAGGTAGCCATTCTCATAGATCCGGCGCTCGCCCTTCTGCTGCACCACGCAGAGATGCTGCCAGCCCGACGAGACCGCTTCCCCATCGAGATGTCCGCTGCCGGACGCACCGGCGCTCCAGCGCCCCTTGTTGTTCCAGAGCCCGTACCACTTGTCCGCGTCGCGCGATTTCGTCACGATCCCGCGCCAGCCGTCCTGGTCGCCGTCGGGACGGACCCAGACGGCGAGCGTGTATTCCGCGTCGGGGCCGAAGGCCAGATCATCGCGGTGCGGGGCGATCAGGTGATCCTCGTTGCCGTCAAAGGCGACCGCCTTGCGGCCCCCCAGATCCGGCCGCAGCGTCGGCCGGGCCTCCGCGTTCGCCTGCGTGGCTTCGCCCCATTTCTCGACCGCTCCCTTTTCCCCGAGCGCATCGGCATCGAGATGGAGGACAAGCCCCTCCTCGGAAACCGTTTCGGAGGCAGGGGCTTTCTCCGAGGCCGGCTTCGCGGAAAAACGCGGCACCTCGGCGCTCAGCCTTCGCGCGATATAACGCGAGAGGAGATCGATGCGGCTGTTCCCCGCGAGGGCGATCGCGCGCTCCGGATTCGCAACGACGAGCGGCTCCAGCGCGTACCAGTGCATCTTCGGGAGATTGTGGTCGCCGTTGTCGCTTTCGTGCGCGGCGAGGTTCTCCAGCACCGGCCAGCGGGCCTCTGGCTCCATGCGTTGCGCGGCGGAGCTGAGGTAAAGGCGCACGACCGGCGAGGGATCGCTTTGCGCCATCGCTGCGAGTTTCTCGGGAAAGACGCCGCCTTCCGCGAGGAGCTGGATCGCCCACGCGCGGAGATAGGCCTCGTCGTGATCGAGCAGGCCCGTCAGCAGTCCCGCATCGGCGCTGCCGGTGACATGGAGCGCCCAGAGGGCGCGGAGTTTTCGCGCAAGGTCAGGCTCGTTCTCAAGTGCGATCCGCAACATCTCGAAGGTGGACGATGCCAGCGGATGGCCGGGGTGGCGTTCCTGCAGAATCCGGCGGGCCTGTCGGGAATGCCACTCGTTCGCCGCCGTGACGGTGATCGCGGCCAGCTCGTCGTCGTTCTTCGACGCGAGGTCGAATTTCGGATTCGGGGCCTCGCCGTAGCTGATGCGCCAGAGCCGCCCGGTTTCGCCGTCGATCACGGCACGCCCGCAGATGTCGGCATCGTGCCAATCGAGCACGTAGACCGAACCGTCGGGACCCAGTTCCATGTTGAAGCCGAGCCACTGGTTGTCGTTCGCCATGCAGAAATGCTCGCCGTGGCTGCCGGCGAAGCCGGAGCCGCGCGGGGTCAGGACGTCGGTCAGGACGCCGTGCTCGTGGATGTTGCACATGAAGAGCTGGCCGCGGTATTTCTCCGGAAACTGATCCGCGAGGTAGAAGCGCGCGCCGCCGTGGGCCGAGGCATGCGGGTGGTCGGTGATCGTCTTGATGTCGTCATAAACGTGGGGATTGAAATGCTGTCCGGCCTGTCGGTGGTAGTTCCCGCCCTGGATCATGTGCCAGAGATGCGGGATGACGCAGGCGGTCTCGAAGAGCTGGCCGTTTGCGTTGAAATCCAACCCCCACGGGTTGCTCGTCCCCCAGGCGAAGACCTCGAAGGCCTTCTTCGTCGGATGGTAGCGCCAGACTCCGGCGTTGATCGGCACGCGCTCGGCATCAGGCGTGCCCGGCTTCCCGACCCGCGATTGGGTGAAGACGCCCTGCAAGCCGTAGAGCCAGCCGTCCGGCCCCCAGAGGAAGCTGTTCAGGGTCTCATGGCGATCCTGTCGCCCCCATCCGTCGAGGACGATTTCCGGCTCGCCGTCCGGTTTGTCGTCGCCGTCGCGGTCGGGGATGAAAAGCAGGTTCGGCGGCGAGCCCACCCAGACGCCGCCAAAGCCGACGGCGAGACCGGTGGGGAAGAAGATGTTTTCCGCGAAGAGCGTCTTCTTCTCGAAGCGACCGTCCCCGTTCGTGTCCTCGAGGATGAGGATGCGGCCTTTCGGACCGGCGTCGAAGGTGTCGCTGCCCCGGGTCTCGTAGTTCAGGTTCTCGGACACCCAGACCCGACCGCGGTCGTCGAAGGTGAAGGCGAAGGGCTGGATGATCTCGGGCTCGGCGGCCGCGGGGATGACCTGGAAACCCTCGGGGAAGGTCATCTTGGCGATGGCCTCGGGAGGCGTGAGGAACTTCACGCCGGGCGAGGGAGGCCCGTCCTGCGCGAGGAGCGCGGTGGGAAGCGAGAACAGGAGGAGGAACGGGAGGCGGAGGTTCATGGGAATTGGCCCGGGGTGTCGGGAGGGAAATCGTGCGCAGATCCGAGGCGGGTGGCAATCTTCTTTTCGGGCTCCGGTCGCACCCATAACAGGCTGGCACTTGCTTCCATGGCGCGATAGAATGCATCGAGCGTGGATTCCCTTCACTCCCCTTTCGCCATGGAAACACAGACCCTCTCCAGCAAGTTCCTCCTTCTCGCGGTCGGATCTTTCCTGACGTCCACCCTCCGTGCCGACGTGACGGTGATCGACCGCCCGGACAGCTCGAAGCAGAACGCCCATTACACCGGCAACCGCGCGCCGCTCAAACCGAGCCAGTTCATCGGCTTGCCCGTAGGATCGGTCGAGCCCCGGGGCTGGCTCCGCGAGTTCCTGGAACGCCAGCGCCGCGGCCTGACCGGGCATCTCGGCGAGATCAGCGCCTGGCTCCAGAAGGAAGACAACGCCTGGCTGAGCAAGGACGGGAAGGGCAAGTACGGCTGGGAGGAACTCCCCTACTGGCTCAAGGGCTACATCGAACTGGCCTACATCTTCAACGATCCGAAGATGATCGCCGAGTGCGAGACCTGGATCGAGGGCACCCTCGCCAGCCAGCGCCCAAACGGCGACTTCGGCCCCGACCAGCGCTTCGGGGACGGCACGCGCGACTACTGGGCGAACATGGTCATGCTCTTCTGCCTCGAATCCTACTACGAGCATACGGAAGACCAGCGCGTCCTCGATCTCATGACGAAATACTTCGCCTCTCAGGCCACCGTCCCCGACGCCGAGATGTTGACCGGTTACTGGCAGAAGATGCGCGGCGGGGACAACCTCCAGGCCATCCATTGGCTCTACAACCGCACCGGCGACAAGGCGCTCCTCGCCCTCGGGGAGAAAATCCACCGCCGCACCGCCGACTGGACGCTGAAGGACGACCTGCCGAACTGGCACAACGTCAACATCGCCGAGTGCTTTCGCGAGCCGGCGCAGTTCTATCTCCAATCCCACGATGAGTCTGACTTACAGGCGGCTTACGCGAATTTCCTGGAAGTGAGAAAGCGCTACGGCCAAGTGCCCGGCGGCATGTTCGGAGGCGACGAGAATTGCCGCCCCGGTTTCGACGATCCCCGGCAGGCCGTCGAGACCTGCGGGATGGTCGAGCAGATGCTCTCCGACGAGATGCTCCTTCAGATCACCGGCGATCCCTTCTGGGCGGATCATTGCGAGGACGTCGCCTTCAATACCTATCCCGCCGCCGTCATGCCGGACTTCAGCGCCCTCCGCTATCTTACCGCGCCCAACATGGTGCTCAGCGACAGCAAGAACCACGCGCCGGGGATCGAGAACGGCGGGCCGTTCCTCATGATGAATCCCTTCAGTTCCCGCTGCTGCCAGCACAACCATTCCCACGGCTGGCCCTATTTCAGCAAGAGCCTCTGGATGGCGACGCCGGACAACGGCGTTCTCGCGGCACTCTATAGCGCGAGCGAGGTGAAGGTGAAAGTCGGCGATGGCACCACGGTCACGATTGCCGAGGAAACGACCTACCCCTTTGAGGACACGATCCGTTTCACGCTAACTTCCGCTCAGTCGGTGACGTTTCCCTTGTATCTTCGCATCCCCGCCTGGTGCGGGCTGGCAGAGGTGTCGATCAATGACTCGGTCGCCGGAACCGACGCGCCGCCCGGTAAGTTCGTTCGCATTGAACGCGAGTGGCAGAGCGGCGACACCGTGACCCTCCGCCTCCCGATGGCTGTCACCGTCTCCGGGTGGAAGCACAACCACGACAGCGTGAGCGTGAATTACGGGCCCCTCACCTTCTCGCTGAAGATCGGCGAACGCTTTGAAAAACACGACAGCACCGAGACCGCCATCGGCGACTCAAGCTGGCAGCCCGGAGCCGATCCCTCGAAGTGGCCGTCGTATGAGATCCACCCGACCACCCCCTGGAACTACGGCCTCGTGCTCGACCCCAAACATCCGGCGAAATCCTTCACCGTGAAGCGCGGCACCTGGCCCGCCGATAACTTCCCCTTCACCCCCGGCAGCGCGCCCCTCACGATGGAGGTGAAGGCGAAAAGGATCCCGGAATGGACCCTCGACCGCCACGCCCTCTGCGCCGTCCTCCAGGACAGCCCGGTGCTTTCCGACGAGCCGGAGGAAACCGTCACCCTCGTTCCCATGGGCGCGGCCCGCCTCCGAATCAGCGCCTTTCCCGTCATCGGCAGTGGCCCCGACGCCCACCGCTGGATTGCGCCCCCGGTCGCGAAACCGTCGCCTTACAAGATCAGTGCCTCCCACACCTTCCAGGGCGATTCGCTCGACGCCCTGGCCGACACCCTGGAGCCCGCCAACTCCGGCGACCACGAGATCCCGCGCTTCACCTGGTGGGATCACAAGGGCGGCACCGAATGGGTGCAATACGACTTCCCCGAAGCGCGCGAAGTTTCGGGCATCGAAATCTACTGGTTCGACGACACCGGCCGCGGCGAGTGCCGGATCCCCCGGTCATGGAAGTTGCTTTACGAGGATGGCGAAGAATGGAAACCCTACCCCGGTGCGGAGACGACCCTCGTTGCCAAGGACGGCTGGGACACCCACACCTTCACGCCGATCAAAACCACGGCCCTCCGCCTCGAAGTCCAACTCCAGCCCGATTACTCCGGCGGCATTCTGGAGTGGAAGGTGAAGTAAGTTCCCCGTAGCACTGATTAACCGATCCGCGACGGTGTTGCGGACTTTCCAGCCCGCCCGAAGAGACCCACCCCACCATGAATCCATCCCTCGTCACCGTCGCCCTCGGCCTCCTGCTTTCCCACGCCGCGTCCGCCCAGGAAACCTTTCGTCCCCCCGCCGTCCCGCTCGTGGCGTGTGATCCCTACTTCAGTGTATGGTCGCAGGCCGACGCGCTCACGGACACCGGAACGTCCCACTGGACGGGCAAGGCCCATCGCCTTAGTGCGCTGCTGCGCGTCGACGGCAAGACCTACCGCCTGATGGGCACGACACCGGAATCCGTGCCCGCGATGACGCAGACGTCGGTGAGAGTCCTTCCCACCCGCACCCTCTACACCTTCTCCGGCGGCGGCGTGGACGCCACGCTGACCTTCACGACCCCGGCCCTTCCCGCCGACCTCATGGTGCTCAGCCGCCCGACGACTTACATCACCTGCGAGGTGAAGGCGAACGACGGAGGCAGCCACCAGACGGAATTCTATTTCGATGCGAGCGCCGAACTCGCCGCCAACGCGCCCGACCAGAAGGTGACCGGTCTTGTCGAGAAGATCACCACCGGCACGGCCCTGAAACTCGGCACCGTTTCCCAGAACGTCCTCGGCAGGTCCGGCGACGATCTCCGCATCGACTGGGGGTATCTCTATCTGACCGCGCCCAATACGTTCAAGGCCACCGGAGGCTTCGGGGATCCGGAGACGTTACAAGCCCACTTCGTCGCGGACGCGAACGCGCCCGTCGCAACGGGCTTTCCCGCCGAGGCCGGAACCGTCGCCGCCGCCCTCTCGATGGATCTCGGCCAGGTCGCCGCCGAGCCCGTCTCGCGCTACGTCGTCCTCGCCTACGACGACCTTTACGCCATCGAATACATGAAGGCCAAGCTGCGCCCTTACTGGCGCAAAGACGGCTGGGAAGCCGCCGATCTTCTCGCGGCCGCGATCAACGAATACGACGCCCTCATGAAACAGTGCGCGGACTTCGACGCGGAACTCATGGCCGACCTGGAGAAACTCGGCGGCAAGGAATACGCGCAAATCTGCGCCCTCGCCTACCGGCAATGTTTCGCGGCGGGCAAGTTCGTCGCCGACGCCCACGGCCAGCCGCTCCAATTTTGCAAGGAGAACCACTCGAACGGCTGCATCGCGACTTCCGATGTTTTCTATCCGATGGCCCCGCAGTTCCTGCTCTTCGGGCCGACCCTCACCAAGTCCTTCCTCGTTCCCTTCATGGACTACGCGGCGTCCGAGCGCTGGCGCTTTCCCTTCGCGCCCCATGATCTCGGTACGTATCCGAAGGCGAACGGACAGGTCTACGGTGGCGGCGAACGCACGGAGGAGAACCAGATGCCGGTCGAGGAAAGCGGGAACCTTCTCGTCCTCTTCGGCGCGCTCGCCAAGATGGAGGGGAACGCCGACTTCGCCGGCCTCTACTGGAAGCAGCTCGGCCAATGGGCGAAATACCTGGAGGAAGTCGGCTTCGACCCCGAGAACCAGCTTTGCACCGACGACTTCGCCGGCCACATGGCCCACAACGTCAATCTCAGCGCAAAGGCGATCTGCGGGCTTGGTTCGTTCGCGATGCTTTGCGAAATGCGCGGTGAAAAGGCGGAGGCCGAACGCTTTGCCGCCCTCGCGAAAAAATTCGCCGCCCAGTGGGTCGAGGCCGCCCGCGACGGCGACCATTTCCGGCTCGCCTTCGACCGGCCCGGAACCTGGAGCCAGAAATACAACCTCGTCTGGGACCGCATCCTCGGCCTCGGCCTTTTCCCCGAGGAGGTCTACACCACCGAGATGGCCTTCTACCGGAAAACGCAAAACGCTTTCGGCCTCGCCCTCGACAACCGCTCCGACTACACCAAGCTCGACTGGATCCTCTGGACTGCGACGCTGACGGAAAAGCAAGACGACTTCGCGGCCCTCGTTGCGCCCGTGCACAAGTTCCTCCACGAGACCCCCGACCGCTCGCCCATGACCGACTGGTATTTCACCTCGACCGCGAAGAAGCGCGGCTTCACCGCCCGTCCGGTCGTCGGCGGTGTTTTCCTCCGCGCCCTTTACGATGAGGCCGTCTGGAAGAAAAACGCGTCCATGGACACGACGAAGGCGTCCGGCTGGGCTCCGATGCCGGTGCCGCCGAAAACCCGTCCCCTCGTCGCGACCAGCGAACCGCCTGTCATCCGCTGGCGCTACACCACGACCCGCCCCGCAGGCGAGTGGTTCGCCGAGGATTACGACGCGGAGAACTGGAAGGAGGGCCGCGGCGGTTTCGGAACCCAGAATACGCCGGGCGCCGTCATCGGCACCGTCTGGAACAGCGATGACATCTGGCTGCGCCGAACCTTCGAACTCCCGGACGAACTCCCCACCCGCCTCGGCCTGCGCATCCACCACGACGAGGACGCCACCGTTTATCTGAACGGAAAACGGGTCGCGCAACTCGGCGGCTTCACCGGCGACTACGAGGTCGTCGAGATTCCCGTCGAAAGTGTCCGGTCCGCCATCAACACGATCGCCATCCACTGCCACCAGACCGACGGCGGCCAGTATATCGATTGCGGCCTCGATGCGATTCTTCCCTCATCCCCTGCTCGATAGGCTTCGGACCGCGGCCATTCCGGGTTCGCTTCAACGCCTCCGTTTTCTTTGCCTTTTCAGAGAACAACGTCGCGGGGAAGTCTTTCTCAAAGGATAATCCGGGCATCGACGCTTCGCCCGGTGGGGCTCTGCCGGAAGGTTCCCCCAACCCTCAGGCGTTTTCGCCACGCGCGGGCTCAATCACGATCCCACCGAAACGTGCCTCGTCCGCCCGGCAGCGGATTCCGTTGACAAAACAAACATGCGAATCGCGTGGTTCACCCGTATCCGCCACCACGGCTGCAAAACCGCCGCCCAAGTCCGTGTTGTAAAACCTGAGTCGGCGCCCGGTTTCATCGACGGCACGCTCGCAACAGTCACGACAGAGATAGGCTGGATAGCGGGGATTCGCCGACTGCGATGCGCCGCATACGGGACAGGATTGCGTGGCCATCGAGGGATCCATTGTCATCTTCCGCAGGCCAAGCGACGGGGCGATCCGCTCATACCGCCGCCGTTGTCTCCCGCAGGGAATCCAGCGGCTTGGCCTTCAGCTGCCCCTTGATCTTCTTCAGATCCTTCAGCGCGAAGCCCAGGAACACGAGCTCCTTCAGCACGCGTGTCGCGACGTGGCGCACCTTGATTCCGCGGGCCTGCTCCCGGATGAAGTCCCAGCCGACTCCCGCGAAGTTCTCAAGGTAGTTTTCGATGCCGGCGCCGAGAATGAGGTTGAGGAGCTTTGTCCGACCATTGAAATTGTAGCAGAGGAGGGCAAACTTCAAAAGCTCGCGCTCACGGCGCAAGGTCTTCGACTCCATGAATCCGTTTTTCCGCGTGGCCACCCAATTGACGTTGATGTTGCTCTCGGCGGTTGCCTTGACCGCATGGTGCCAGAGCGGGGGAAGATAGATCATGTCGCCTTCCTCGAGCACGAAGTCGCAGTAGTCGATGCCCTTTTGCCTTGGCTTTCCGCCTTCGCCCGAGGTGAAGAGCGCCCCGCGGCTGAAGGGATAATTGCGCAACGGGGTATCCGGCGAGACAATGCGCCATTCCTTCCGGCCCTTGAGCTGCAAATTGAAAACGTAAAGCAGATTGCCGTCGTAGTGGCTCGGCGTCAGATTCCCCGCGCCGTTCAACCAGAGCCGGCAGTGGTTGTCCCGACGATACGAGTCCGCGAGCGCACGCGCGACAATCTCGGGCGTGTCGACGAGCTGCTCCAGCATCTCGGCCGGTCCCTCGAACCAGACGGTGTTCTCCGTCGCTACCCCGGTTTCGACGATCTTCTCGCGGATGTTTCCGATGCTCAGGTCGTTGGAACGCTGGATCGCCGACCCGATACCCTCGATCAAGACTGGTCTCTCGGGCTCGAAGTAACGGCTGTAAAAGACATCGAAACCGATATCGGCGGGGACTCTGTCGATTTCAAAACTTTTCGCGGTCATGGCGCACGGACGGGTTTCATCCCGCTTCTTCGTCTGGTGGGAAGAACAAAGAGGAACGGCGTGGAAATGCAACGGAAATGGAGGGATCGGAACATGCGAGGCGGGAACGCGCATGGGATCGCGCCATGCCGGGCGAGAGTCGGGTGCCGACGGCGTGATCCAAGTTCCTCCTTGACGGTAACTGAGTTCCCCGCGTGAGTTCGGTCGCGCCGCCTGCGAAGATCGCCCGTCGCCACCCTCGCCCTTGAAAGCACTCTCCGCCAAATTCCAAACCAGCGCGCCGGACCTGGCCTCATGCCCCGAAACGAACTTGCCGGAGTTCGCGTTCATCGGGCGCTCGAACGTCGGGAAATCCTCGCTCCTCAACATGCTCGTGGGCGCGAAGGCGTTGGCCCGTGTGTCCTCGTCTCCCGGACACACGCGCCTGATCAATTCCTATGTAATCGACGATTCCTGGTGTCTGGTCGACCTGCCGGGCTACGGTTACGCGAAGACCTCCAAGGCCGACCGCGAGCGTTTCGCGCAGATCATCGCCTCCTACCTGAGTGGGCGCGAGAACCTCGCATGGATCTTCGTCCTCATCGATTCCCGCCACCCGCCGCAGAAAATCGATCTCGAGTTCGTGGAGTGGCTTGCGGAAGGGACGGTACCCTTCGTGCTCGTTTTCAACAAGTCGGACCTGGTCAAGGCGGGGGCGCTCCAGAGAAATATCGATCGCTTCCACGCGGCGCTCGCCGAGGGAGGAACGGCCCCGCCTCAAGTATTCGCCGCGTCTTCGAAAACGCGCGACGGAAGGCCGGAACTCCTTCGGTTCATCAGCGAGACACTGGGGCATGGAAGGTCGGCGACTTGACGCACCATGCCGGACGCGATGACCCTAGAGGATCTCGGATGGAACGCGAAATTCGCGGAGGAATTCGCGCCCTTCCTCCCTCTTGGCTGGCAACCCGCGCGCCTCATCCGCGACAATAAGATCACCTACGGCGCGCTCCTTGAAGGCGGCGAGGAGCTGGAGGTCCTCATGAGCGGCAAAGTCTACCACGAGGCCGAGACCGACGCCGCACTACCCGCCGTGGGCGATTGGGTCGCGCTCGAGATCGGCGACGATGAGGACGAGCCGATGATCCGCGCGCGACTGACGCGTCAGACTTGTCTCTCTCGAAAGGCCTCGGGAAGGAGCACGGAGGAACAGGTTATGGCGGCCAACGTCGATGTTGTCGTCGTCGTCACCGACGCCGGACGGGACTTCAGCCTGCGGCGGATGGAGCGCTATTTCGCGATCATCGGGAGGAGCCGTGCGAAGGCGGTCGTGCTCGTCAACAAATCCGACCTTTACCCTGCCACCCAGAACCGGGAGGCCGCCCGTGCCATCGCCGCCCTCCATCCGGACGCCGATGTCCACGTCACGAGCGCTGAAAATGGAAAGAGCCTGAAGGTGCTGAAACCCTATCTCCTCCGGGGCGTCTCGATGACGCTCGTCGGTTCCAGCGGCGTCGGGAAATCGTCGATCGTCAATCAACTGCTCGGCGAGGATTTCCAATGGACGGACACCGTGAACGAGATCACGGGAAAAGGACGCCACAGCACGACCGCCCGGGAGCTGATCGTCCTCCCGGACGGCGGAATCCTGATTGATAATCCAGGGATCCGCGAAGTGCACATGTGGACCGATGAAACCACCCTCCGCGAGCGTTTCGCCGACATCGAGGAGTTGGCCGGTCAGTGCCGTTTCCACGACTGCAAGCATGGTACCGACGCCGGGTGCGCGATCCGAGCGGCGATGGCGGAAGGGAAGCTCGGCAAGGATCGTTTCGAAGGGTTCCTCAAGCTGGAGGAGGAAGTGGAGAAACTCCGCCGCCTTCGCAAAAAGCGCCAGATGACCGGTGACCGC
>JAHEDC010000486.1:0-3570 GCA_024641425.1 Verrucomicrobiales bacterium
CTGCCCTTCTCCCTCTCGCAGCTCGGCCCGCCGCTCGCGTGGGCGGACGTGAACGGGGACGGCCACGACGATTACTACTTCGGCGGCAGCGCGGGGGAACTCGGCACGCTCCGTCTGGCCGACGGGAAAGGGAAATTCAGCGCGGTCTGGGTCGAGGCCTTCCGCGCCGACAAGGCCGCCGAGGATCAGGGCGCGGTCTTCCTCGACGTGGACGGGGACGGGGACGCCGACCTCTTCGTGGCGAGCGGATCGAACGAGTTCGAGGCCGACGCCCCCGCGCTGCGCGACCGGCTTTACCTCAATGACGGAAAGGGCGGCTTCACGGCGGCTCCGGAAGGGGCCTTGCCCGCCGCGACCGTCTTCTCCAGCGCGGTGACGGCCGTGGACTTCGACCGCGACGGCGATGTCGATCTCTTCGTCGGTTGCCGCGCCGCGCCCGGTGACTGGCCGCATTCGGGAGCGAGCCGTCTTCTGCGCAACGACACGAAGGCCGGCGTGGTGCGCTTCGCGGACGCAACCGGCGAGGTGGCGGGCCTCGCCGAGAGCGGTCTCGTGACGGCGGCGATCTGGTCGGACGCGGACGGCGATGGCTGGCCGGATCTCCTGATCGCGACCGAGTGGGGGCCGGTGCGTTATTTCCGCAACACCGGGGGCAAGCTCGCCGAACAGACAACCGAAGCGGGCCTGGCGGGCATCCTCGGCTGGTGGCGCGGGATTTCGGTTCTCGATGCCGACGGTGACGGGGATCTCGACTATGTGGCGACCAACGTCGGGCTGAATACCAAGTACAAGGAGGCGACGCCGGATCATCCGCAGATCACGTATTACAGCGACTTCGACGGGAGCGGGCACCGGAACATCGTGGAGGTGAAACGGGAGGGCGAGACGCTGTATCCCGAGCGCGGGCGCAGTTGCTCGTCGAACGCGATGCCCTTCATCAAGGAGAAATTCCCCACCTTCAAGCAGTTCGCGCTCGCCCCGCTGGCGGAGGTCTATCCCGAGGACAAGCTCGCCGGGGCGGAGAAATACGAGGCGAATGAGTTCCGGAACGGGATTTTCCTCAACGAAGGGGGGAGCTTCCGTTTCGAGCCCTTCGAGCGCATCGCCCAGATCGCGCCGGGGAACTGCCCGGTCATCTGCGACTTCGACGGCGACGGGAACACCGACCTTTTCCTCGTGCAGAATTTCCACGGACCGCAGATCGAGTGCGCTCGCTTCGATGGCGGTCTCGGGCAGCTTTTGCTCGGGGATGGGAAGGGCGGCTTCCGTCCGGTGGAAGTGCGCGAGGCCGGCATTGAAGTGCCCGGCGATGCCCGCGCGGGCGCGGTCTGCGATCTCAACGACGATGGAAAACCCGATCTCGCGATCACCGTGAACGGTGCTCCCATCGCCGCCTTCACCAACCAGACCGAGGGCCGCTGGCTCCGCGTCCGGCTCCCGCTGGCCGCTGCCGGGGCCCGCGTGACCCTTGCCCGCGAGGGCCTGGCCACCCAAATCGTCGAGCTTTCCGCTGGCTCGGGCTATCTTTCGCAGCCGGCGCCGGTGGCCTGGTTCGGATTGGGCGACGCCAAGGTTCCCGGGACGATCGCCATCCATTGGCCCTGGGGAGAGAGCATCGGAATTCCCTTCGAAGGTGAGCCGGTTTTCGTCTCCGCCCCCCTGCCCGGCGCGCCATGAAACACCTCGTCCTCGCCTCGCTCCTCGCTAGTCTTGCCTGCGCTTCCGCCGTCCGCGCGGCGGACGAGGACCCGCTCCAGGCGGCCAGGGAAGCGGCGGACAAAGGGGACACCGAAACCGCGCTCAAGATCCTCAAGGATGAGGCCGAAAAGGGAAACGGCGAGGCCGCCAACGCGGTCGCGGAGGCCATCCTCAACGGGCGCGCGGGCAAGGCGTCGCCGACCGAGGCCGTGAAATGGTTCGAGAAAGCGGTCGCCGCAGGGGATCCCGCCGGTCAAACCAACCTCGCCCTCCTCCTTTTGACCGCGCCCGCGGGGGTGGAGAAGGACGCGGAACGCGCGCGCTTCCTTGTGACTCAGGCCTCCGAGAAGGATTACGCGCCCGCCCAGCTCGAATTGGCGCGCCTTCTCGAATCCGAGATCGATCTCGATGGCCCCACGCCTGATTGGAGCGAGCCACGGGATCTTCTGGAGAAGGCCGCCGCAAAAGGGAACCCCGGCGCCCTTTTCACCATGGTGCGCTACCTCGATGAAGGGCTCGGAGGGCCTCCCGAGCCTGACAAGGCGACCGACTTTTGTATTGCGGCCGCGAGGGCGGGCTCACTGGAGGCCATGAACGAGATGGGCCTCCGCTACCAGGCAGGGAAGGGGATTCGAACCGACAATGTCGCCGCTGTAGGGTGGTTCACTGTCGCGGCCCAGCTCGGCTTCGCCCCCGCCCAGGTGAACCTCGGACAATGCTACTCCAAGGGCGAGGGGCTCCGGCAGGATTACAACAAGGCGGGCGAGCACTTCGCGGCCGCCGCCAAGGCGCATTACGCGCCCGGCGAATTCCTGCTCGGCCAGCTCTTCGAGGGCGGACTCGGTACCCGGGCGGACGCCGTCAGCGCCTTCGTCCTCTACTCCCGCGCGGTCGCGCATGGTCTCGCCGAGGCTGAAGCACGCCGGGATGAGATCGGAGGCAAACTCGACCCGGCGCAGAAGGCCGAGGCCGCGAGACTCCTTGCCGCCGAGCAACCTCCCCATACCGAAGAACGGTAATTCATCCCTTTACCTCGAAGGGGATACGCCCGAGGGCGGAGGCCTCGCCGTGCTCAAGCGCTTGGCCCGGAAACAGGAACTTGAAAAACCTTGACCTGCGCGCAGGATCGGATAAAAAGAACCTCTCCTTCGCTATAAACCTCGATTTACCTATCAAATTTCGGTGATACGCCGCCTGCGTGATTCTCCGGTCGGCAAGTGCCTTCTCCCCCATGAAACTCACCACCTTTTTTGGCTTCAGTCTTCTTCTCTCCACGACAGCCGCTTTCGCGTTGGACAACAACTGGACCGGCGCCGCGGGAACGGATTGGAACAATCCGGCGAACTGGAGCAACCCGGATGCGCTTCCAGGAGGCAACCACGTTCCTAACAACTCCGCGGGGCATGGACCGGACGAGGACGCCGTAGTCAATGCCGGTCTGGCGAATTTTCCCATTATCACGGTCAATCCATCCGCCGTGCCGCGAGACACGAAGGTCGGGATCGGCGGCGGGCAAATCGGACGCGTCGATCACCGCGCCGGAACCTACACTAACGGCGCGGCCAACTGGACCTTCGTCGGTCGTGACGGAGGCAACGGTACCTACAACCTCGCCAATACCGCAGGAGTGGGCGGTGCCTTGACCAACTTCGCTCAGGGGAGCGGCTCGATCAATGCCGGAGACCGCCTCCTCATCGGGACCGGCGGGGGAAATTCCACCGGGGTAATGAACATCAACACCAGCGGCACCATCAATATCAACCAGGAGTTTCAGATTGGCGAAGCGGCGGGGGCCAACGGCACACTGAGGATGGACAGCGGCACGATCAACAACGGGAACCTCATGTTCATTGGTGCGAATGGTTCCGTGGG
>JAHEDC010000486.1:3580-4921 GCA_024641425.1 Verrucomicrobiales bacterium
TGGGCAATGTCAACATCTCCGGGGGTTCGGTGGTGAACGGTGGCGAGCTGTGGGTCGGGCAGGGAGCGGGCAGCACGGGGAACCTCAATATCAGTGGCGGCAGCGTGTCGGCCGGCAACTGGATCGCCGTCGGCCGCGAGAGTTCAACCGGGGTGGTGACGCTATCGGGTTCGGGGAGCCTCACCATGACGGGCGTCGTCGATGCAAACGCGCAGGTCACGGTGGGCACGGGTGCGAACGGAAACGGAACCATCAACATCTCCGGCAATGCCACCCTCACCAGCACGAAGATGATCCTTGGCGAGAACGATGCCACCAGTGTCGGCCTCGTTAACCAGACCGGAGGACAGGCGATCATCAGTGTCAACCTCGACCTCCAGGGCGCGGGAATCGGCACCTACAACCTGAGCGGAGGAACGCTCCGGGCGGCGAACATCGACGGGGCCACGGGAGCCTTGAACATCACCAACACCGGTCGCCTGACGGGAGTCCAGGTCTACACCGGTAACCTGACCCAGGCAGGCGGAACGGTGGCCCCGGGAACGTCTCCGGGCACGATGCAGATCACTGGCAATTACACCCAGAACGGCGGCAACCTCGAGATCGAAGTCAACAGCCTCGCCGCCTATGATGTTCTCCAGGTCGCCGGCAATGTGAGCCTCCTCGGTGGCAACCTCAACCTTATCGCCCAGCCGGGGCTTTCGACCAACGATATCCTCACCATCATCAACAACACGGGGGTGAATCCGATTTCCGGAACATTCGCCAATTACGCCACCGATGGCATGACCTTCATCGAGGACGGCTACCAGTGGCGGATTAACTACAATGCGGGTGTCGGTTCCAACGATGTGACCTTGACGGTTCTGGGCATTCCGGAGCCTTCCGCCGTCGCGTTGCTTTGCGTCGGCACGATGCTTCTCGTCCGTCGCCGCCGTCGCCGGGTCTAGCTGGGTCTCTGTCTCCAAACTTCTTCAGAACCCGAAAGCCCGCAGGCCCGGAGGCTGCGGGTTTTCTGTATCCGGGATGATCGCGTCGCGGCCGGTCCGACACCCGATTCGGAGCGGGATCCCTCGATTTGCGCTGTTCAAGTGGAGGATTCCCGCTATGGTGACACGGTTCTCTGCGCCGGAGATCCGTCTGGTTTTTCCCTTATCATGCGTCGTGTCTCCTCTACTGGTCTCCGCTTCCTCGCCGCCGTCATCGGGGCGGGCGTTTTTCCCTTGTCGGTGCGCGGCGAATACAAGGAGCCGGACTTCGGGCGGGAGATCTTCGATATGGCCGGGGTGGTCCTCGGGGAGAGCGAGAAACTGGAGACGGTGAACGCGCTGGCGGCGCTGG
>JAHEDC010000062.1 GCA_024641425.1 Verrucomicrobiales bacterium
ACGAGGAGGTCGATCCAGCCGTCGCCGTTCGCGTCCGACCAGAGGGCGGCGGTGACGAGGCCGACTTTTTCCAGACCGGGTGCGGCGCTCGTGATGTCGGTGAATTTCGGCTTGTCCAACCCGCCGTCGTTGCGGTAAAGCGCGCTCGCGGGCGTCTCGGGCCAGGCGCCGGGAACGACGCGGCCGCCGACGAAGAGATCGAGGTCGCCGTCGCGGTCGAAGTCGGCGGCGACCACGCAACCGCCGCTGTCCCGGCGGTCGGGGAGCGTGCCCTCGGGCGCGGCGGTGAAATTGCCCTTGCCGTCGTTAATATAAAGCCGGTCGCGGAGGCGGGCGTCGCCGGGTTCGCATTCGACGCTGCCGCTGACGACGTAGAGGTCGAGGTCGCCGTCGCCGTCGGCGTCGAGGAAGAGCGCGCCCATATCCTCGGAATCGGTATGGGGCGCGAAGGCCGCCGGGTCGCCTTCGCGGAAGGCCCCGCGGCCCTCGTTGAAGACGATGCGTCCCGCATCGCCCTTGGCGCGGCCGAGGTAGAAATCGACATCGCCGTCGGCATCGATATCCGCCCAGGCGAGGCCGGGGCCGAGCATCGAGTGCTGGTAGGGGAGGAGCGGTTGGCGGACGTAGTCGTCGAAGGGCGTTTCCTTATGGATGATCGACTGGAGCGAGGCCGAGGAAACGGCGGCAAAGAGGGTCATTTTCCGCGCCGGCGGCGTGATCCCGGGTGGCTTCCCGGCGGGTTCGGTGACGACGATCCGCTGGTCGGCGGCGAGGTCGGTGAATTCCTGCCGGTGGCCGCGCGGCCAGGCGACGGTGAGTTTTTCCACGCGTTCGTTTTCACCGAGACCGAAGCACAGTTCGGGGAGGTTCGAGGCAAGAAAGCCGCTCACCGGATGCAGCGTCCGCACCAGCGTCCGCCCGCCGCTCTCCAGCGTGACGGTGGCACCGAGACCGTGGGAATTCGCGCCCGCTCCGGCGAGACGCACGCGCAGGCGATGCGCGGTGGCTGGGGAGTCGTTGCGGTAGACGAAGACGGGCACGTCGAGGTTGGTCACGACAAGGTCGAGGTCGCCGTCGCCGTCGAGATCGCCGGTGGCGGCAGCATAGCTCATTTCGACGTCGTCGAGGCCCCAGGCCTTCCCCGCTTTCTGGAAATGGAGGCCACCTTCATTGCGGAAGGCGAAATTTTCCTCCGGGCGCGGCGGCTTCGACTCGTAGAAGTCCCACTCGGGTTTGCTGGTCAGTTCCTCCGGCGTGCGCTGGATGTCGGAATCATTGAAGCTCCGCGCGACTCCGTTCGCGAAGAAGACATCGGTCAGGCCGTCGTTGTCGAAGTCGTCCAGCTTCACCGCCCACGTCCAGTCCGAGCTGGAAAGCCCGGCCTGGTAGGCGACATCCGCGAGACGGCCGACGCCGTTGTTGAGGTAAAGGGCATTGTGCATGTATTGGCGGGGCACGGAGGTGAGGAGGAACTCCCGGTCGTTTCCCATCTGGCCCATCGTGACCTTCGACTTGTAATGCGTCGTCCCGGCCATGTCGGCGATGAGCATGTCCTCGCGCCCGTCGCCGTCGAGGTCGGCCACGTCCGCGCCCATCGAATACCAGGTCGTGTGCGGGGCGACCTGCCGGATGGCATCGACGAAGGTACCGTCGCCCTTGTTGTGGTAAAGGCAGTCCGGATCCTTGAAGTCGTTGCCGACATAAAGGTCGGGCAACTTGTCGCCGTTGTAGTCCCACCAGGTGGCGGAGTTCCCTCGACCGCGCCCGGCGATGCCGGCTTCCCTTGTGATGTCGGTGAAGCCATTCTTCCCGTCGTTGCGCAGGAGGTAGTCCTCGCGCCCGGCATTCACGCAGACGACTTCCGAGGCACCCTTGCGCTGGAGTGCGAAGTACTTCACGAACTCCGGCTTGACCTCGTAGTGGTCGCCGACCTTGGCCACGTGCTCCATCGTCGGGGCGCCGCTGGGGCTCTTGTAGTCGCAGGTGACAAGGTAGCAGTCGAGATCGCCGTCGAGATCGTAGTCGCAAAAGGTCGCGAGCAGGGTCGCGTCCGTGACGTCGAGTCGGAAATCCTGCGCCCTCTCGGTGAAGACGCCTTTTCCATCGTTGAGATAGAGCGCGTTCGGTGCGTCGTAGTTGCAGACGTAGAGGTCGAGATCGCCGTCGCCCTCAATGTCGACCAAAGTCGCGCCCGCCGACCACTCGGTGCCGCCCGCGACGCCGGCCTTCTCCGTCACGTCCTCGAATTTCAGCCCGCCGAGTCCCCGGTAAAGCCGGTTGCGGTGCGGCCCGCTGGTGAGGTAAAGGTCCGCCACGCCGTCGCCGTCCACGTCGCCGAGGGCGATGCCGCCGCTGGCGAAGGGGCCGAGGTAGAGGCGCTTCAGTTCGGCCTCCGTGTCGATGGGATTGACGAAATCGACGCCGCATTCCTCGGGCGAGAGCTTGTGGAAGAGGGTCGGCTCTTCTCCCGTCGTTGCGGATTCCAGCGCTGTCGCGGAAAGCGCTTCTGCTGCCGGCAAATGGGGAATCCCTGGAATAGCGAGAAGGGTGGCAAAGAGGACGGCTCTCATGGGTGGTAACGAAAAATCAGTGGTTGGGTTACGCATTTTAACGAACGACTTGAACCCAAGCAAGGAATGAAGCGGCCCCGTGCGGGATGCTTTACCCGTGTGGCGATTTGTGCTAAGTGCTATATGCCGCCATGGCAGCCGTCGCTGCGGGTAGCCTCCAATCCTCCCTCTTTGCAAATCCCCACCCTTCCCACGGAGAATGAACACCCCCCAATCCCGCGGCTTTCGGGCCGTTTCGCTCCTCCTTGCCCTTTTGGCGATCACTTCCGTGGGCGCGCGCGCCGACACGATCGGGGTCAACTTCGAAGGTGGCCAGCTGAATCCCTGCTGCGGAGGAGGAGGAACGGCCAAAGTGACGGGAACCGCGGGTCATACCGCGGCCGGGAACTGGAATAACCTTCCCAACAATGCCGCCAGCAATGTTCCTCTCGTCGACGGCACGGGTTCCCCGTCGGGAGTCACGATCTCCTACTCTGTCGGCAATAACTGGGCGGCGACGAATACGGCTCCGGGCGATGGGGCGAATGCCGATCTGATGTCCGGCTATCTGGACAACTTCGCCTCCGGGACGATGACGGTCTCGGGGCTCGGGGCCGGCTACACGGCGAACGGTTACGACGTGATCGTCTATTTCAACGCCGACAGTGGCGGGACGCAGGGGTTCACTCTCGGAGGAGTGACGCGCTACGGGCGGCAGGCGGGCGGTGCCGGAACAAATTACCCGCTCGCGGGTGGAACGAATGGCTTCGTCTTGAGCACGGCCACCGGCTATGCGGGCGCGCCCAACGCGAACGGCGTGCTTTTTTCAGGCCTCACGGCCTCAAGCTTCACCATCACGGGCGCCGCCGGGGTCGGAGGGGATCGCGCGCGTCCAAACGGAATCCAGATCATCGGAACCGGGGTCGCAGGCCTGCCGGCGGTGCGGAACGATCCCGCCACCGCGGTGACAACGAACACGGCGACGCTGCGCGGCACCGTGATGGATATCGGCTCGGCCGCGCCTTCGGTCACGCTATTTTACGGGACCAGTGATGGCGGGTTTTCCGAGGGGGACTGGAGTTCTTCGGTGGCGCTCGGGGGGACGCAGAGCGGCGCGTTCTCTCAAGGGGTGAGCGGTCTCCTTCCAGCCACTGCCTATTTCTACAGGGCGCGGGCGATCAACGGGAGCGGAACCGCGTGGGCCCCATCCGCGGCAAGCTTCGAGACGAGTCCGGAACCTCCAGTCGTCGGGAATCTTCCCCCCACCAACGTGGAAGCGACAAACGCGACCGTGGGAGCGCAGATCACGAATACGGGCGGCGACACGCCGGTCGTGACGATCCATTATGGCACCGTTGACGGGGGCACCGGCGCATGGCAGCAATCGGTCAGTCTCGGGAACGTCGTCGATACCGCGACGATCACGCTTGGAGGGCTGTCACAGAATGCGACCTATTTCTACCGTGCCTTCGCGAGCAATGGGGGGGGCTCGGCATGGGCACCGGCGAGCGGTACCTTCACGACGGGGATGGTCACGCTTCCCTCGGTGGTCAATGACTCGCCGTCGGGCCTCACTGGGACGAGCGCGACCCTCCGGGGCGAAGTCACGGCCACCGGCTCCGAGGCGCCGGTGGTCACCGTGTATTATGGAACGTCGGACGGCGGGACGATGGCCGGTGCGTGGTCGAGTGCGGTCGTGCTCGGTGCCCGCTCCGGAGACTTCTCCGCCTTTGTGAACGGGCTCGCTCCGGAAACTCCCTACTTCGTCCGCGCCTCGGCAACGAATTCGGCCGGAACCGTGTGGGCGCCCTCGTCGCTCTCCTTCAGCACGACCGCACTCGTGCCGAACACGGTCGTGATCAATGAAATCCATTATGATCCGGCGGGGGTGGCTCCCGAGGAATTCATCGAGTTGCTCAATCCCGGAGATTCGGCGGTCGATATCTCGGGCTGGAAGCTCGGTGGCGGGGTCGATTTCACCTTCCCCGGCGGGACGGTGATCCCGGCCGGTGGATTCCGGGTCATCGCAGCGGATCCGGCAACCATTCTGGCGAACTTCAGCGTGACCGCGCTTGGTCCCTTCGCGGGGAAACTCAGCAACAGGGGCGAACGGATCGAATTACGGGACGCGGGTCTCGCCCTCGTGGATAGGGTTACCTACGGCGTCGGCTTTCCTTGGCCGACCGCTTCGAGCGGTGGCGGCAGTTCGATGGAGCTCATGAACCCGGGCCTCGACAACGACCTCGCCGGCTCCTGGCGGGCCAGCGGGGCGACCATCACTCCGCCCACCCCCGCGGTTTTCGTTCCTGCGGCTTCCACAGGCTGGCATTACCGGCGGGGCACGGACGAGCCCTCGACTCCACAGGCAGCCTGGCGAGGGGCGTCCTTTGTCGAGGACGGCACTTGGATGCCCGCTCCGCTTGGCACTCCGATCGGTTACGCCGACAACGATGACAATACGGTCATCGCGGGGATGCAGAACGTCCACTGGAGCCTCTACATGCGACAAACATTCACTGTGGACGCCCTCGATGTCCCTTCGGCTCTCCTGCTCCGTGCCTTTGTCGACGACGGATGCGTTGTCTGGATCAACGGGACGGAAGTCGCCCGCTTCAATTATCCTGCCGGACCGACGAACTTTGATACGCCGGCGACGAATCACGAGGCCGCCTGGGAAGAAATCGTCCTCAACAACGTCGGTCTCTACCTCGTAGGCGGCACGAACATCATCGCGGTGCAGGGCGCGAACTCGACTCTCGGGAGCAGCGATTTCTCGCTGGATGTCGAGCTAAAGACTCCGGATGGTGTTTCCCTGACCGGAACCCCGACTCCGGGCGCGCCGAACACGGTGCGGACGACGAGCGTTCCACCCCAGGTCCGTCAGGTCGCGCATACTCCGGATCGCCCCGTGAGTGGTGTGGATGTTGTCGTTTCGGCCCGCATTACCGATCCGGATGGAGTGGCCTCCGCAAGCCTTAGTTATCAGATCGTCGCGCCGGGGAGTTACATTCGGAAAACGGATGCCGCGTACGAAAACCCAGCGAACTGGATAACTCTCCCGCTGCATGACGACGGGCTGAACGGCGATCTTGTGGTCGGGGATTCGACCTATTCCGCGGTCATTCCGGGGGCGGTGCAGACGAATCGTCGTCTGATCCGCTACCGGATCACCGTCGCCGACACGAACGGGGTCCAACAACGGCTTCCCTACGAGGACGACGGCCAACCGAACTTCGCCTACTTCGTCTACAATGGAGCCCCGGCGTGGTCGGGCGCGAACCAGCCCGGTGTCAGTGGAAATGTAACCTTCCCCACGGACCTCATGGATGACATTCCGACCTATCATCTATTGGCCAACGGAACGGATGTGGATAACAGCCAATACAACAATGGCTTCGATGGCGTCTACATGCACGGGGCCATGGTGTACGATGGCAAGGTCTACGACCACATCCAGTTCAAGAACCGGGGCGAGGCTTCGACCTATCAGTCGGGCAAGAACAAGTGGCGGTTCCAGTTCAATACCGCCCGCGATTTCGAGGCGCGAGATAACTGGGGGCGGAAGTACGGGAGTCCCTGGGACGAGATGAACTTCGACGCCTGCGCCTCGCCTTGGGCTCCCGTTCATCGGGGGATGGCCGGAGTTGAGGAAGCGGTATCCTACCGCCTCTTCGAGCTGGCGGGCATCCCGAGTCCACGCACTCATTACGTCCATTTCCGTGTCATTGATGAAGCCGGCGAAACCGGTGGAACCCAATACGTGGGAGACCTCTGGGGTCTCTATCTTGCCGTCGAGCATCCCGACGGTTCCTTCCTCGATGACCGGGGGCTTCCCGACGGGAATGTCTACAAGATCGAGGGCGGCAACGGAGACAAGAAACACCAGGGAAAGACTCAGCCCATTGATACTTCGGACTGGAATGCCTTCCGAGGCGCTTCAGCAAGCACGCAGACCGAGACCTACTGGCGCGACAATATGAATCTTTTCTCCTACTACACCTTTCGCGCCGGCAATCGCATTATTGGGAATGTCGACGTGCGCGAGGGATTCAACCATTATTTTTACAACAATCCCGAGGGTAAGTGGACGGTGGTGCCCTGGGACTGTGACATGATGTTTATTGCCGAGACCCATTGGAGCGGTACTATCCAGCAGAAGGCCTGCCTGAACATTCCTGTCCTTGCGGTCGAATATCGCAACCGCGCGCGGGAAATGCTCGATCTCGTCTGCGCGGACGCCTCGCCCACCGGCGGGCAGATCGCCCAGCTGATCGACGAATACGCCCGGATAGTGAATCCGGGCGGACAGGCCCTCACCTGGTCCGACCTTGACCAGTTCATGTGGAATTACCACCCGCGGACGAACGGGAACCCGGCCGCGCATAACGGCCAGGGAAACCACAAGGGTAACTTCTTTTACACGCCTTTCACCGATACGCGCATCGGCGGGAGCTATGTTCGGACGCTCGTTTCATCGGATCACGAGGGTTCGATGACGTATCTCCGGGATTACGCAACCAATACCTACACCGGGGGCACCTGGGTCCCTGGGAATGGCCAGCAAAACGGCTACGGCTACGAATACCTTAAGTCCGACGCCGCCGACGCCGCGATCCCGAACAAGCCGGTCATCGCCTACGCGGGCACTCCGGGCTATCCGTCGGATGATCTTGATTTCACCGCCAGCCCCTTTGCGGACCCGCAGGGGGCGGGAACTTTCTCGTCCATGATGTGGAGGGTCGGTGAGATCTCCAATCCTTCCACACCGCTCTACGATCCGGCGAAGCCCTACATTTACGAAGTCGAGGAACATTGGAACAGCGGTGAACTCTCCCCCTTCTCATCGACATACACCCTGCCTCCGAGTGCCGTGCGTGTGGGGCACACTTACCGGGCGCGCGTCAAATACAAGGACAACACGGGTCGCTGGAGCAACTGGTCGGCTCCGGTGCAGTTCGTCGTAGGCGAGCCGGACGTGAGTCCGTGGGTCAACAACCTCATGATCACCGAGGTCATGTTCCATCCTTCCGATCCTTCCCTCGATGAGATCAATGCCGGATATACCGGATCGGACTTCGAGTATATTGAGTTACAGAACGTAGGGACAAGCATGCTCGATCTTACAGAGCTGCGCTTTACCAAGGGAATCGACTTCGATTTTGCCGCCGGTGCGGTGTCCAGCCTCGCCCCGGGCGCCTACGTGCTCGTGGTGCGGAACATTGCCGCCTTCGAGTCCCGATACGGCGCGGGCCTTCCCGTGGCGGGTGCCTATGCGCCCGATAATCTGAGCAACGGGGGCGAGAACGTAAAGCTTTCCTTCGGTTTGGGTTCCGCCATCCATGAGTTTACGTATGACGACGAGGCGCCTTGGCCAACGGATGCCGACGGCACGGGCGCGAGCCTGGTCCTCATTCGGCCGGAGTCGCGCCCCGATCACGCTCTTGCCACCAGCTGGCGGGCAAGCGTCGATGCGGGGAATCCCGGTGCAACCGACGCGACGATGTTCTCCGGTGATCCGAACGCGAACGAGGATGGCGACAGTCTGAGCGCCTTGTTCGAGTATGCTTTCGGCACCAGTGATTCGGACCGGAGCGACGCGGGCTCGGCCTGGACTTCCGGAGTGGAGACCTTCGGCGCCAGCGATCACTTCGCCATTACCTACCGCCGAAGCCTCGCGGCGGAAGATGTGGAAATCCTGGTCGAGAAGTCGTCCGAACTGGATGTTTGGGTCACAGATGCCAGTCTTGTTTTCGTGAACGAGGCTTCCCAGGGCGACGGCACTTCCCTCGTGACGTGGCGGGTCGCGGATCCCGTCTCAGCCGATGATCGGTGTTTCCTCAGAATCAGGGCGACCTTGAATCCCTAGCTTTCCCAGGATTAAAGTCGGGTTTTGAATTCGTTCATCTCAAGGAAGTGAAGGATGGTCGCGACCCACGCCGCGTAATCCACAGGCGCGATCTCACCGGCGGGCGGGTTCCTTGCGATTGCGGTCTCCGTAGCGTCAACGTTCTCAAGATAATAGGAGCGCTTGGATTCGAGGAATTCCGTGCCTTCCTTTAGCTCGGCGGGATCAGGTTCGCGAAGGAGGGCGGTCTTGAAGATGGCGACAAGGCGCTCGGCATCAGTGCGGGTGCCCAGGGCAATCAGGAGAGCATCGGCCATGGCGGCGGCGGATTGTTCCGCGGTTTCATCGGCGGCATCCGAGGACTCCGCTGGTACGGATGGTGGAAGCGCCGGACAGATTGGAGTCTCGGCCCCTCGGGGCGCGACACCGAGGTAGAGACTGCGGCGGTTGTCTTCCGCGGCGGGCCCCCCGGTTCTGGTAACAAGCAGACCGCTCACGGCAAGTCGGGCATCGCGGAGGATTCCGGACGGCAGGAGGAATGGATTCTGCCGGTGAAGGAGTTGGTTCGTTGGATCGAGGGCCGTCGTCTCCGGACGTTCGGTGGAAGCCTGCCGATAAGTCCGCGACAGGACAATGGATCGGATCAGTTTCTTCCGGGACCAGCCGCCGCGAATGAAATCCTCGGCAAGCGCGTCGAGGAGTTCGGGGTGGGTCGGGGGAGCGCCACCGGGATTGAAGGCTTCCCGAGGAGGAACCAAGCCGCGGCCGAAAAGATGACCCCAGATCTCATTGACGGCGACCCTGGCGGTGAGCGGATTTTCAGGCGCGGCGATCCAGCGTGCGAGATCGAGACGGGTGGCGCTCTCCACGGTGTTCAGGGGTGGAAGACAGGCCGGAGTCTGCGGCGCGATCTCGCCGGCGTCTTTGTCTGGCTGACGAAAGTCGTCGTGAAGGAAACGATAAGTGGGAAGGCGCGATCCGACGCGTTCCTGGAGGACGCGCACCGTGACGGCGAGGGTAGCGCGTTTCTTCTCAAGGTCTTCGAGAAGGGACACCGTCTCAGGGTGGAGTTTCGAGGCGAAGTATTCGAAAAGCGCGCTTTCCTCCGCGGAGCTTCGGTTCTCCAGGCCGATGAGGGCAAGGATCGCGTCCGGCAGATCCACCTCGTTCTTGCCTCCGCTCCGGATGAGGACACGGAAGCGGGCGAGCAGATGGCCTTTTCCGGGTCCGAATTCCTGGACGAAGTTCAGAATGACGGGCAATTCGGTGGCAGGGACGAGCGGTTGGGCGAGAATGAAATCAGCGTGATGGGGCTTTCCCATTTCCGGCGCGATCCCCCAGCCGGTGCTGGGGTTTCCGTCGATGGCTTTCCCGACTTCGAAATTGGTTTCGCTGAAGTCGGCGAGGGCGCGAAGGAACGGTTGGCCGAGCGGAGGTTTCCCGGCATCGGGGTGCACGAAGGCGCGGAACTCGCTCAGGACGAAGTTTCCGTCGGGCGGCGATCCGGGGCCGTTGTTCGGAAGGTCGGGATCGATGAGGGTCTCAATGCGGAATCCGGTGATTTCGGCGACGGGCGAAGGGAAGCGTAGCGTATAGAGATCAGTGCCTGCAAGGGCTCCGCTCGCTCGTACCGAGCCGTCTTCCAGGAGGTCAAGATCGTTACCGGTTTCGCTATGGAGCGCCAGTTTTTCCGAGTCGATAGGGTGGAAGGTCACCGGGTCCTCCGCAGAGGCCGCGACCTTTTTCCTCGTCACGGCGAGCCATTCATTGAAGGCGGGCCGTGCCGCCTCTCGGGCGCGGGTGAAAGCCTGTTCGAGAGGATAGAGCTGTCTTTCATCATTAAAGGTCCTTCCGATGACGAGTTCCTTTTCAATGGCGTTGTTGAAGAAGGCGAAGAAGCCGTAAAAATCGGAGGGCTTGAGCTCGCCTGACGCTTGTTGGTGGCACCGCGCGCAAACGATGTCGAGCCCAAGCCAAACCTTCGCGGTTTTGTTTGTCCGGGCAATGGCGAGTGCCACGCGCGCTTCCTCTGAACTGTCGGCCTCTCCCTTTGCGGTTGGAGGTTGGACGTGAAAGGCGCTGGCGAGTTGCTGTTCCTTCGTTGCCTCCGGAAGAAGATCGCCGGCGATTTGCTCAAGGGTAAAGCGATCGAAGGGCACGTCGCGGCCGATTCTGTCGATCACCCAGTCCCGCCACCGCCAGTTCGCGTATTCTGCCGTGTCGGCGTATTCTGCCCTGTCCAGCCAATACCCAGCCCACTGCTCCGCGAAATGCGGGGAATTCAGATACTGGTCGACGATTCGCTCGTACGCATTGACCGAGAGATCGCGGACAAAGCTCTCCACCTGCGCGAGGGTTGGAGGCAGGCCGGTGAGGTCGAGCGAGAGTCGGCGGATGAATGTGACGCGGTCTGCTTCAGGCGAAGGTGTGATTCCGGCGGCTTCTATTCGGGACAGGACATAGTGGTCAATGAAATCCAAGGGCCACGCTTCGTCCTTCACTTCCGGAGGAGTGCCAGATTTGAGGGGAGCGAAGGCCCAGTGTCCTGTTTCCGCGACCGCAGGCATTGCGAGGCAGAGTAAGGCCGCGGGGCCAAGACACTGGAGGAAGGAGCGCATTTCCGGGAAATCTAAGCGAGGGTCCCTCCGTCGACAAGGCTCGGGAGTGATCATCGGCGCAGGAGCTGCCGCCTGTATTGCCCGAGATCGCGTCCTTTCATCTACCTACTTCCAGGAAAACCGCGTGATCCCCTTGAGGTCGCGGACGAAGAGGTCGTTTCCCGCGATGGCGAGATGGGCCCAGGTCGGGCTTTTGGTGAATTTCTTCCGGGAAAGGAGGGAGAATTTCTCGGGGTTGGCGTCGACGAGGAGGAGTTCGCCGCGTTCGTCGAGGGCGAGGATGCGGTTGCCCTTTGCGACCATGCTCCAGTATTCGCCGAATTTCTCTTCCGACTGCCAGGTTTGCTCGCCGTCCTCGAGGCGGAAGCAATGGATCCGTTGGTCGCGGCCGTGGAGATAGAGGTGACCTTCAATGATAATCGGCGACGACATGTAGCCTTCGACCTTGCTGACCCAGGACTTCGAGGCCTGGAGCGTGTCCTTGTCGGCGTCGAGGGTAAAAAGGAACGAGCCGCCGCCGTAGCTGGCGGTGAAGACCTGGTCTCCGGCGATGGCGGGGGTAAGAATATTCATGCCTCGGAAGGCCTTGACCTCGTATTTCCAGAGGACGTCTCCTGTTTCGAGATCGAGACCGGCAAGATCGGTGCGGGTTTGGGTGACGAGTTGGCGTTTTCCCTTGAGGGTCGCGATGACCGGAGAGGAAAACGCGCTGCCGTACATGGCGCGGTCGTCCTTGAGGGCTTCCCACACTTTTTCACCGGTTTCCTTTTTCAAGCGCATGACGGCGGCGCCGGCCTGGACATAGAGGGCATCCCCATCGACGAGCGGGGAGGAGACGAAGCCAAACCCCGGTACCGGGGTGCCTTCCCGGGCCACAAAATCAACGCGCCACTTCTCGTTTCCGGTGGCGGCATCGAGGCAGACGAGAACATCCTTCATTCCCCCGACATAGAGGTTGGCGCCATCGAGAGCCGGGGTACAACGGGCCCAGGAGCCATTCTTCGCGGCGAAGAAGGGAACCTTCATCGCTCCCTCCCAGGCGCGTTCCCAGATCTGCTTGCCGGTCTCGCGGTCGAAGGCGCGAACGTATTCCTTTGCCTTGTCGCGCGTCTCGACGGTGAAGACGAGGGAATCCGAAACGATAGGCCCCGAATACCCCTCCGCGATGTCATGGTGCCAGACGGGATCGACGTGGTCGAGATTTTCGGGCCAGACTGTTTCGCTACTGACAAACCCGTCCCGCGCGGGTCCGCGCCATTGCGTCCACGTATCGGAGTTGGCCGCCTGGCAGATTCCGACGCAAGCGAGGAGTTGAGCGGTGAATTGAAATGGGATTTTCATGGATGGCATTACGTTCCTCGTACTCTGCCGGGATGCCTCCCGAAAGTCAAAAGCCATCGGTGTCCGGGGGCGTTGATCGAAACGCTTTCGGGGAAAGGGATTGCAATCGAAGGCTACCTCCGCTAGGCTTCGCTCGTCGGAGGCGACCTCTTTCGCCCCCCTTCCAGCGCGTCGGCTTCTGTTTCCGACGCTATCGTGACGGCATGCGGAATCGGCCGAATCATGGTTTTTCGCAACGCTCACCCGCTCTCCGAACGGCGGGGAATTCCGCTGCCCATCGCCTTCCTGACTTATGAAGATTGCCTTATTGACCCGTGAACCGGCCAACTACTCGTCGCGCCGCCTGAAGGAGGCCGCCACCGCCCGCGGGCACAAGATCACCGCACTCAACACCCTGAGCCTCGCCATCCAGATCGACAGCGACGGTCCTTCGATGGTGCGCCATTCCAAGATGCTCTCCCATTACGACGCGGTGATACCGCGGATCGGTTCGTCGATCACCTTCTACGGCACGGCGGTCGTAAGGCATTTCGAGCAGATGGGTGTCTTCACCCTTAATCCCTCGCACGCGATCAGCACCTCGCGGGACAAGTTGCGTTCGCTCCAGATTCTCAGCCGTTACAAGCTCGGCATGCCCTCGACCGCCTTCGTGCGGGACCGGAAGGACATCCTCGGGGCGATCGAACGGGTCGGCGGCGCGCCGGTCATCATCAAGATGCTCGAAGGGACGCAGGGGATCGGCGTCATTCTCGCGGAGACGACGAAGGTGGCCGAGGCCATTGTCGAGACCCTCCAGAGCACGAAGCAGAACGTGTTGATCCAGAAATTCGTGGCCGAGAGCAAGGGCAAGGACGTGCGCGCCTTCGTTATCGGCGACCGCGTGGTGGCGGCGATGCGGCGGAGCGCGGTGGGGACGGAATTCCGCAGCAATGTCCACCGGGGCGGCACCACCGAGTCGATTACCCTGACCGAGGAATACGAGAAGACGGCCGTGCGGGCCGCTCAGATCATGGGTTTGCACGTCGCCGGCGTGGACATGCTGGAGGGCGCGGATGGCCCCCAGATCATGGAGGTGAATTCCTCGCCCGGGCTGGAAGGCATCGAGAAGGCGACCGGAATCGACATCGCGGGCGAGATCATCGAGCAGATCGAGGCGCGCGTCGTTTTCGAGGATCTCGATCTCCGCCAGCGCCTCAGTCTGGCCCGCGGTTACGTCGTTGCCGAATTGCAGGTGGGCCCCGAATCGGAATTTGTCGGGAAATCGGTGCGCGATACCGGGCTGAGGGAACGTGACATCGTCGTGCTGAGCATCCAGCGCGGAGGCCTCGTCATTCCGAATCCGAAGACCGAGCGTGAGATTCTGCCCGGTGACACGCTTCTCTGTTATGGCGTGCAGAGCGCGCTGCGCAATCTTGTCCCGGCTCTCAATACCGGGAAGAAGACGAAGGTGAAGAAGGCCAAATCCGCGACGGCAGCGACGCCGAAACCGAAGAACGATCCGGGCTCCCACGAGGGGTAAGGCGCTCGGGTCGAAAAAATGCTGGCGCGGCGCGGTTTCGCGTGTCAGGCAGTAGAGACGCCATGAGATCTCCCGTCATCTGGATCCTGTTCTGCCTCCTGTTCGCCCTGCACCACGATTTCTGGTTCTGGGACGACCGCAGCCTTGTCCTGGGATTTCTCCCCGTGGGACTTGCCTGGCACATCGGCTTTTCGCTTGCCGCGGCCGGTCTCTGGGCGTTGGCGGTTCGGATCGCCTGGCCCGTCGACATCGAGCGTTGGGCGGACGAGGGGGATCAGCCACCCCGTTCCTAATTCCGCGCGTTACCCCGCCGGCCTGTTCCTCACTCTGCATATGTACACTCCTCTCTGGATCATCATCGGCTACTTCGCGACGCTGATTGGCCTCGGTCTTTACAGCCGGAGTCTCTCGAAGGGGACGAGCGCCGACTTCTTTGTCGTCAGCCGCTCGATTGGTCCTGTCCTGCTCTTGATGTCGATCTTCGGCACCACGATGACGGGATTCGCGCTGGTGGGGTCCACGGGAAAGGCCTACTCCGACGGCATTGGCGTCTACGGGTTGATGGCGTCGTGGTCGGGACTCATCCACAGTGCGGTTTTCTTCCTGGTCGGGATCCGTTTGTGGGCCGTCGGGAAGCGCTACGGATACCTGACACAATGCGAGTATTTCCGGGATCGTTTCCAGTCGCCCGCCCTGAGCTACCTGCTCTTTCCGATCCTGGTCCTGCTGGTCATTCCCTATCTGCTCGTGGGCGTTATCGCGGCCGGGAAATTCCTCCATGCCACGACGGCGGGAATGTTTCCGGAGGCGTTTCCGTTGATGCGGACCCTTGCGGACGGCAGCAGCGCGCCGCATCCGCTGAGCGGCGGATTGCCTCCCGAGTGGGGAGGGCTCATCGTCTGCCTCATTGTCCTCTTCTATGTGTTCTTCGGCGGTCTGAGGGGCGCCGTCTGGGCGAACACCCTGCAGACAAGCGTCTTCATGATCACCGGGATGATCGCCTTCTATCTCATCTCAAGCCGACTCGGCGGTCTTGCCGCCGCCGCCGAAATGGTGGCCAAGAGCGATTTCGCCGCACCCCGCCTCGCCCGCGAGGGGGAGATGGGGCAACTGCAGTTCTTCACCTATTTCCTCGTGCCGCTCTCCGTCGGCATGTTTCCGCACCTCTTCCAGCACTGGCTCACGGCCCGAAGCGCGAAAGCGTTCCGGCTGACCGTCATCGTGCATCCGATCTTCATCATGCTCGTCTGGGCTCCGTGTATCCTGATCGGCGTGTGGGCGGCATCGCATTTGGGTCCGCTCGGCCCGGGTCAGAGTCCCAATGCCGTCCTCGGACGGATGGTCGGGGATCTGGTGCATTCGCCGGTCCTTTCCGGACTTGTTGCCGCCGGGGTTCTGGCCGCGATCATGTCGAGCCTCGATTCCCAGTTCGTCTGCCTCGGCACCATGTTCACGAACGACGTGGTCCTCCGGGTCGTCGGGAGGGAGCGCTTCCGTGATTCCCAGGTGATTCTTCTTGGGCGGGGCTTCATCGTCGCGGTGGTGGCCGTCACCTACGGGCTTGCCATGTGGCTGAAGGACAGCGCCCAGGTCTTCGATCTGGGGGTGTGGTGCTTCAGTGGTTTCGCGGGGCTGTTCCCGGTTGTGGTCGCCGCCGTTTATTGGAGGCGGGTCACGGCGACGGGCGTCATCACGTCGATCCTCGTCACCGCCGCCGCCTGGTGCGTTCTTTTCTACCGGGATATCGTGGCGGAAAAGCCACCCGGCAGTGAAGACGAGCTGCTTATTTTCGGCATGATGCCGGTCGCGGTGCTGGTCGCCCTCTCCGCGGTCAGCCTTGTCCTCGTGTCGCTGCTCACCCGTCCTCCGGCGCCGGAAGTCGTGGCGCGGTTCTTTCCGGGGAAACCGGGCGAGGGAGGACGCTAGACGATGACCGGTTTCCCGGCCGGAATACGGGGGCGCGTCCGTTGCATCGGGGCTTGAATCTGTCGTGAGATTTCCAGGGAGGCGTCTAACCACCTCGGCCCCGGCATGCCAGGCGCGTTGCGCCCTCTCGTTTCCTCCCTCCTTAGGGGTGAGAAAACCGGAATTGGTGTCTTGCCCCCGTGGCTTATGGAGCGAAACTGATCGGATGACGAATGCCCTGACGGATCGACGACGTTTCCTCAAAGGCACCGGTGTCGCCATCGCGCTGCCGGTCATGGAGTCGCTCGCACCCCACGCGGTGGCCGCCTCGCGTAAGAAGGCTGTTAAACGCGTCGTCTGCCTCTCGAACAACTACGGGGTTTACCCGAAAGCCTTCTTTCCGGCGAAGCCGGGCGCCGACTATGAATTGCCGGAGACGCTCCGACCGATCGAACGCCACCGGAAAGCCTTCACCGTTTTCTCGAACCTCGACCACGGGATCGCGGGCGGCCATGCCTGCGTCCCCACCTTTCTCAGCGGCGTCATGCCCTACCTCGCCGCGAATTTTCCCGAGGGAAACATGAGCCTCGACCAGAAAGCGGCGGAGTTCATTGGAGCCACCACACGCTTCCCGTCGATGACGCTCCAGGTCAACGACGCCAATCTCGTCAGCTTCACACGCGCCGGCGTGCAGGTGCCCGCGATCGATCTGCGCCAAACCTATCGCGCGCTTTTCCTCGATGAGAACGCCGCCGACAAGGCGAAGGCAAGGCAGCGCTTCGCCCGCCACGGCAGCATTCTCGATGTCGTACTGGAGGAGGCGAAATCGGTCAACGACAAGCTGGGAAAACGCGACCAGGAGAAATTCGCGGAATACCTGGAGTCGGTGCGCGGATTGGAACGGAAGATCGTGCAGCAGGAACCGTGGATCGAGAGGCCGAAGCCGGAGACGGAGGCACCCGAACCACCGCAAGGGCAGGGGACGGAAAAGGACCTGAAGGCGATGATGGAACTTATCACCCTGGCCCTCCAGACGGACTCGACGCGGGCCATCACGCTGACGAGCGGATTCCGCAGTGGCGATTACGGCTTGGCGGGCGGGTACCACGGCTTTTCCCACCACGGCGAGCGTGAGAAGGAAGTCGCCGCGCTCAAGGCGATCGAGGGGGGGCAGATCGCGATGATGGCGCACCTGATCGATCTGCTCCGGGCGCGGGAGGATACGATCAATGGCGGCACCCTGCTCGACCACACGATGATCCTTTACGGCTGTGGGATGGCGACCGGAACCCATTCGACAAGGAATCTTCCGCTCCTGCTCGCCGGAGGCGGGTTTCGGCACGGCGACCACAAGGTCTATCCCGAGGAAGCCGGGAAGCGCGTTCCCGCCGCGAACCTCCTGCTTTCGATGTTGCAGAACTTCGGCCTGGAGATCGACCGCTTCGGAACGAGTTCGGGAACCTTGAGGGGACTGGAATGGAAAACCACCTGAAGGCCTCGGCCGCTTCGATTGCCTTGTGATCTCCCTGCTACGTTCCTTCGCTTGTCGAGGCCCTCGCCTCCCCTGGTGGCTATTCCTCGCGCCGGGTCTTCCGCTGTCGTCGTCGGCCAGCGCCGCTGATTCCCTATCGCTCCTCGGGCCCTTCCTCGAAAGACACTGCTACGAATGCCACGGCGAGGAGGTGCAGAAGAACGATTACCGGTTCGACACCTTGGGCCACGATCTTTCCGCGGTGGATTCCCTCCGCACGTGGCAGGATATCCTCGATCAACTGAATCTCGGAGAGATGCCGCCGGCGAAGAAGCCGCGGCCGGAGGCTTCCGAACTCACGGCCGTGGTCGAGACGCTTTCGTCTGCCTTGCGGGAAGCCTATGCGCGGCATCGGGGAACGGGCGGAAAGGCGGTCATCCGGCGCTTGAACCGGATCGAACTGCGCAACACCCTGCGCGATCTTCTCTATCTCGAGGGTCCGGTTTTCCGCAATCTCGGGATGGCGAAACTGGAGGACGGCAACGGCAACGGCAGTGTCTCCCGGAACACTGTGGATCCGATTCGGGACTTTCCGGGCGACGAACTGGAAGAGGGCTTCGACACCATTGGCGGGCGCCTCGTGATGTCCGATTTCCTCCTGGAACTCGTCCTCGGCGCCGCCGAGGAGTGCCTTGCCCTCGCCACGCACCCCGCGGAAAAGCCGGACCTCGAAACACGGCGTTTCGCGGGCCACATCCGCACCGAGGGGCCGGGGGGGCTTGAATCGCAATCCCGCGAATTCAACAGGGACTTTGACGCGATCTACCAGCGGTACCGCGAACCGGGTGCGAGCAGCAACGGTCTCGGACGGGTTGCCCCAAGCCGGATTGTCGCCACCGGGGTCGGCACCGCCGCGCGCTACCGCATCACCGTGGAGGCATCCGCGCACCACCAGCGGCATCCATGGGGCGCACTGATCAAGAGCCGGCAGGAGGAACCCATGCTGCTCGGCTTGCATGTGATCAACGGTCGCCGGGGGGGACTGAACGACGGGAATCCCGAGACGGAGATGCTCGCCGAATGGCCGATGATCGCGGATGGCGAGCCGCGAACGTTTTCCATCGAGACCTGGCTGGACGCCACGTGGCTGCCGTGGATCGGATGGGAGAACGCACCCTACGACCGCGGCCTCGGGGCGGCGGCGCTGGTGGAGGAATTCCTGCCCGCCGCTTTCCGGCCGAAGCCGGCGGGCGGGGCGACGAAGGAGGAACGGGAAGCCTATGAATCCGACATGGCCCGTGCCCTGTTCGAGGGGGGATACAAGGGCCCGCATATCCGGATTTACAGCCTTACCATCGAACCGCTTCCCGATGCCTGGCCCCCCAAAAGCGACGTTTTTCTCTATGGTGCCACCAACGAGGCGCCGTTCGTCGAACTCGTTTCCGGTTTCGCCCGGCGTGCCTTCCGCCGGCCAGTGGCCGCGGAGGACGTCGCGCGTTACGTGGCACTCGCCGAAGGCGAACGGGCCGCCGGTCGCAGCCGCATCGAGGCCCTGCAGACCGCCTACATGGCCGTCCTCGCCTCGCACCGCTTTCTTTATCTCGGGGGGGGCGATACCGGTGGCCGACTCGATGACTTCGAGATCGCCTCGCGACTCAG
>JAHEDC010000487.1 GCA_024641425.1 Verrucomicrobiales bacterium
CAACCGGTTACCGTTCTCGCCGAGGCCCGCTTCCACGCCCTCTGCCTCGACAAGAACACCGGCAAGCTCCTCCACGACATCGCGGTCTTGACGGAAAGGGAACCGCAATGGGTTCATCGCTTCAACAGCTACGCCTCGCCAAGCCCGGTCATCGAGAACGGTCGCGTTTACTGCCACTTCGGCTCGTCCGGCACCGCCTGCGTCGATTCGCAATCCGGCGAGATCCTCTGGACGAACCAGGATCCGAAACTCGTCGCCCACCACGAGAACGGCCCTGGCAGCTCGCCCGTCCTCGTCGGCGGTCTTCTCGTCTTCCATCTCGATGGCAGCGACAAACAGTCCATCGCCGCCCTCGACAAGGCGACCGGCAAGATCGCGTGGATGACCGCGCGCAGCGGCGAGATGGCGGAGAACCCGCAATTGAAGAAAGCCTATGGCACGCCCCTCGTCCTTGAGATCGACGGCAAGCCCCAGATCGTCTCGCCCGCCGCGAACTGGCTTTACGCCTATGACCCGAAAAACGGGAAGGAACTCTGGAAACTCGCCTACGGCGAACTCGGTTTCTCCAATGTCGCCCGCCCCGTCACCAGTGAGGACGGCTCGATGCTCTACCATTGCTCCGGCTTCATGAATTCCCGGATGCTCGCCATCAAGCTTGGGCATGGCAGCGACGCCGAGATCGCGTGGACTTACAAGAAATCCGTGCCCACCTCGCCCTCGCCGATTCTGGTCGGAAAGGAACTGTATTTCGTCGGCGACTCCGGCGGTCTTCTCACCTGTCTCGATGCGGAAAGCGGCGACCTTATCTGGAGCGAACGTATCGCCAGCGGACGTTACTGGAGCGCTCCGACCTACGCCGACGGGAAGCTCTACTTCCAAAGCGAGGAAGGCGTCACCACCGTCCTGAAGCCGGGGCGGGAGTTCAAGGTTCTCGCCGAGAACACGGTCGACGGCAAGCAGTTCGCAAGCCTCGCTGTCGATGACAATGCCCTCTTTCTCCGCACCGACACCGCCCTCTATCGCATCGAGCCTTGACCTTATCTCCAATGCGCAACGTCCTGTTCCTTTTCCTCACCCTCGCGACCGCCACCGCACAGGAGGTCCCGCCTTTCGATGAAAGCAGACTCGAGGCCACGGTGCTCGCCGAGGGACTTCCGCGCCCGCTTGAACTCGATGTCGCCCCCGACGGGCGCGTCTTCTTCATCGAGCTGGCGGGCAAGCTCAAGGTCTACCATCCGGACAGCGGCGAGATCACCATCGCAGCGACCCTCGATGTTTTCGCCGACCAGGAGAACGGCCTCCTCGGACTCGCGCTCGATCCGCAGTTCGCCACCAACGGCTGGATCTACCTCCTCCATTCGCCGAAAACGGAAATCTTTTCCGGCCAGTATCTCAGCCGCTTCACCCTCGTCGGAGACACCCTCGATCTCGCCTCGGAGAAGTTACTCCTGAAATACGAGGAGCAGCGCGAGGAATGCTGCCACCATGCGGGCTCGCTCGAATTCGGCCCCACCGGCGATCTCTTCATTTCCACGGGAGACAACACCCATCCCTTCGGCGACTCGCAGAGTTACGCGCCCCTCGACGAACGTCCCGGCCGGCATCCCTATGATGCCCAGGACAGCGCGGGGAACACGAACGACCTGCGCGGCAAGATCCTCCGCATCCACCCGAGACCGGACGGGAGTTACACGATTCCGGAGGGCAATCTTTTTCCCGAAGGAGGCCCGATCAAGGGGCGTCCGGAAATTTACGTCATGGGTTGCCGCAATCCCTGGCGCATGAATGTCGACCAGAAAACCGGTTTCGTTTACTGGGGAGAAGTCGGCCCCGACGCGCAGAACGATGGACCTCGCGGCCCGCGCGGTTACGACGAGCTCAATCAAGCCCGCGCGGCCGGAAATTTCGGCTGGCCGTTCTTCATCGGCAATAACTTCGCCTATGCCGACCACGACTACATCACCGGGAAAACGGGCGCGTTTTACGATCCGAAGGCACCGCGCAACATCTCGCCGACCAATACCGGCTCCGAGCTACTCCCTCCGGCGCAACCGGCCTGGATCTATTACCCCTACGCCGCTTCGGAGAAATTCCCGATGCTCGGCAGCGGCGGTCGCACCGCCTGCGCGGGCCCGGTCTACCACTTCGATCCCGCGCTTGAGTCCGCGACGAAGTTCCCTCCCCACTTCGATAACTGCCTTCTCTTTTTCGACTGGGAACGTCGCTTCATCAAGACGGTTCAACTCGACAGTGATTCCAATATCCAATCGATCGATCCCTTTCCCGCCAGCATTCCCCTCCTCCGCGCGGTCGATATGAAATTCGGCCCCGAGGGCGCCCTCTATGTCCTCGATTACGGAAGCACCTGGGGCGACAACGCGGATTCCCGCCTGCTGCGCATCGACTATTTCTCGGCCAACCGTCCGCCGGTAGCGAAACTTTCCTCCAGCGAAATTTACGGAAAGCAACCTTTCAAGGTGACGTTCTCCGGTAAGGAAAGCCATGACAAGGATACGAACGATGTCCTGAGTTACCACTGGTTGGTCCAGCCCGGAGACTTTCCCGAAGCGACCGCGCCCGAGACCGCGTTCACGTTCACCGAACCCGGCGATTACACCGTGACCCTCACCGTGCGCGATGATCACGGAGGCGAGAATGCCGCGACGGAGACCGTTCACGTCGGGAACTCCAAGCCGGTCGTGCGCTTCGTCGAACCCGTCGATGGCGGATTCTTCAACTGGGGCGAGGCCATCCCGTTCAAGGTCGAGATCGAGGACGCCGAGGACGGGCGTTCGGCGGAGATCGGCGACGCCATGAAGCTCCGCTTTCTCCTCACCCAGCGTTATCTCCCCTCTTCCCCGCAGGACGCCGAGGCCGCGCATCTCGGAGGCGGAGGAGAGCACGCGGCCGCCATCACCGCGATCAAGGCCAGCGACTGCTTCAACTGCCATGCCGTCGACCACCGGATCGTCGGCCCCGCCTTCAGGGAAATCGCCGACCGCTACGCCGGCAACGAGGAAGCGATCAACCTTGCCGCCAGCCATATCATTGCCGGCTCAAGCAAGGTCTGGGGCGAGGTGCCGATGTTGCCGCATCCCCAGTTCTCGGAGGCCGAGGCCCGTTCCCTCGTACAATGGATCGTCGCGCTGAAGGACGCGGAAAGTCGCGAAGCGGCCACACAGTCGCTCGCGGGAACCTTCACCGCCAAGCGCCCGAAATGGATGGCCGAGGCCGCCGGGGGCTTCTCGGAATGGGAGGCCGCCTACACCGACTTCGGAGCCGAGGGCGTGAATCCCCTCGCCGGACGCGCCACCATGCGCCTGCGAATCCGGCAGGTGGAAGGCGAGCATTTTACCTCGCGTGAGGGCACCCAGACTCTCGGGAGCGGCAGCGCTTCCGGCGGCCAATTCATCGGGAGCATTAGTCCCGGAAACTACCTCGTCTTCGACCGGGTGAATCTGCACGGCACCAAGACGATCACCGCCCGTGTCGCGTCGCCCTCGGCTGGTGGAAAAATCGAACTCCGTCAAGGGGCCATCGATGGACCCGTCGTCGCCGAGATCCCCTTCGAAGCCACCGGCGAATGGGAACGCTGGATCGAAGCCAAGGCCGAGGTCAAGGATCCCGGCGGTATCGGCGACCTCTACTGTGTCTTCATCGATCCCAAAGGCGGTGGCGGCCCGTTCATGAATCTCGACTGGTTGCGCTTTGATGAGTGACCGCCGCTTTGCGGCGCGGATGTTGATCGGGCGGACTGAAAAGTCCGCCCCACGGACACGGGTTTGGAAACCCGTGCCACGGCACCTCTTCCACCTGCTCCCCATTTTCCGGCCAATCCCCTCCGCGTCTACCAATCCGTCGGCTTGTAATCCTTGAGGAATTTCCCCCAGACATGCTCGCCGCTATTGATTCCGGCGATGATGGGATCGACGATCCGGGCCGCCCCATCGACAATATCGAGCGGCGGATGGAAGCGGTGCTCGGCAGTCTTGCGCTCGGCGATGTGGGCCGGGTCCTCATCGCTGACCCAACCGGTATCGACACTGTTCATGTGGATGCCGTCGGCGTGGTAGTCGGCGGCGGAGGTGCGGGTCATCATGTTGAGCGCGGCCTTGGCCATGTTCGTGTGCGGATGCCGCGTCGTCTTGAATTTCCGGTAGAACTGGCCTTCGACGGCCGAGACGTTCACGATGTGCCGGTCGCGTTCCGGCCCGCGCTGGAGCAGCGGCTTCAGGCGTGCGTCGAGGATGAAGGGGGCAACCGCGTTGACGAGCTGGGTTTCGAGCAATTCCACGGAGGAGACCTCGGCAAGGGTGAGGCGCCAGGAATTCCGGTCGCGAAGGTCGACCTGCTGCAAATCCTGGTCGAGCCTTCCCTCGGGGAAAAGATGGCCTTGGGCGGCGAGTTCTTCCGGCAGCAGCGGAGCCTGGGAAAGCGCGGCCGCGTGAGTGAGTCCGGCCAGTCCCGGCGAACCCTGGCCGACGAGCGCGGGCTGTCCCTCGGGGAGCAGATGATAACCGCGCAGCCCCTCGTAGCCTCCCAGTAGATTCCGGATCTCCTCCGGCATCGATTCAGCGGCGGCGGTTTCGAGATCCATCATGTGCCGGTAGAAATCGGGCGGACGGCGCACGGTCTGGCAGGCGTTGTTGATGATGAAATCAAGCCGGTCGCGCGTCGCAAGGAGATGGCTGCAGAAGGCCTCGACGCTCGGCGTGTGGCGCAGGTCTAGCCCGAAGATCTCCAACCGGTCGGCCCAGTCGGAGAAGTCCGGCTCGGCGGCGTAGCGGGCGGCGGAGTCGCGGGGAAAACGGGTCGTCACGATGAGCCGCGCGCCACACCGGAGGAGCTTGATCCCGGCCTGGTAGCCGATCTTGACCCGACCACCGGTAAGCAAGGCCACGCGACCACTCAGGTC
>JAHEDC010000488.1 GCA_024641425.1 Verrucomicrobiales bacterium
GCTGCCGTCCATTGCGGATTCCCATAACGCACCCACGAGTCCAGCGCAAGCTCGCTTTCGAACAGATTGACCGGCCTCCAGAGAATGGTAGCATTCTCCCCAACCCGCCATGACCCGCCGCCGCATCGCCCTCGCTGTCATCTTTCTCGTTTCCGGCGTGCTGGTTTCCCGCTCCCGCTTTTTAGACCCCACCCCCCGAGCGGTGGTCGAAGGCACTCTTCCTGAAGAAACCTGCGATGCCTGCACGGCCGAGCCAACGATGGGAGGGGTGGCTGAAGCACCCAAGGCGCTCCCGCCGACGGACATCCGCCATCAGCGCCAGGATGTCCGTTGGGAGGCATCGATGCCTGAATCGGCCTTCAGCGAGTTCCGCGAATGGACGCGCGTGTTCGCGACCGCCCGCTCCGACGCCGAGCGGGACACCCTCCGGCGCGAGGGACTGGTGCTGGCCGAAGCCCGGCGAAGGGATCTCTCCGACTTGATCGAGAAAAATCCAAAACGGGCGCTCGAACTGGCAGTCCCCCTGGCGCTACGCCGCACGCTGCCACCGGACATCACCGCCCTCCTCGAGGAGCTCGTATCGGGACGGGGAGATCTGCTTGTCGTCGCCACCATCGCGCTGCCCGGACGCGAGCGCTGGGTACCACCCATGCAGCGCTTTGTTCAAATGACCGACGGCAGGGAATTCGCCGCCTACACCTATGGTCGCCGCGACTCCGCTCCGTCGCGCAATAGCATTGGTGTTCACGGCATCGCCCTCGACGGAAAAATGGCCCTCGGGGATCTGCCCGGGCGCATCATGGAGCCCGCCGAGGTGGCCGAAGTGAAGGCGCGCCAATCGGGCGCGACGGTGTGCCCGACGTCGGGATTGCCGTCGGACGCCAACGGCGACGAGGTCGTGGTCGATTGGGACGGGAGCCTGCATTCGTTCTATTGCGCGCCGAAACACGCCGAAATCGAGCTGTGCGCCGCCGCCGACCGGGAGGACGCCTACCCCCTCCCCATCGCCGCCTCGAATGGGGGTCCCGCCGGAGTGGAGGGTGAGCCCCCCATCGCCTACAGCGGTTACACGGAGGGAACGAAGAAGATGCTGATCATCCGGGTCGATTTCCCCGACAAAACGGGGCAAGTCGTGAGCGATGCCACCCTCACGACGCTGATCAACAACATGGCCTCCCACTGGAACGCGATGGCCTTCGACAAAATGACCTGGTCGGCGGTGGGCAGCGGTTCGGCGTTCACCCCGACGTTGCGGCTACCGAAGAACCATGCCGAATACACCGGATTCAGCACCATGCTCAACGCCGCGCGCGCGGCGGCGGAAGACGCCGGCTACGATTACCGGAACTACAACTTCGAGGTGGTCGTGACCGGGGACAAGCCGGACGTCGGATTCGGTGGTGTCGCCTACGTAGGAGGCCGCGGAGCGTGGCTCGCCAACGGGCAATGGAATCTGGGCGTGTGCAGCCACGAGGTCGGCCATAATTTCGGACTCAACCACGCTGGCTTCTGGGACACCACCGATGGCTCGCCGATCGGCGTTGGAGACGCGGTGGAATACGGCAATCCCTACGACCAAATGGGCGGCGCCAGCAGTTCCACTAACGCGCACTTCGGTGCCCGCCAGAAGAATCACCTCGACTGGATTCCCGACGCCGACGTGAAGAAGATCGGCGCGAATGGCTCGACAACCACCCGGCTCTACGCCTGTGATAAAAAGGCCGCCACCGGCACGCGGGCGATCGCCATCGACCGCAGCGGCACGACCAACGACTACTGGCTGGAAGTCCGGCAGACCTACGCGGCTTCGAACAAGTGGATCAGGGACGGGATCATCCTCAACTGGGGGCCCTACAGTATCTCCAACGCGAAGCCCTTGCTCCTCGACACGTCCGCGACCACTTCGACCAAGGACGACGCCGCGCTGCTCATCGGCTCGACATTCTCGGACACGGAAAAGGGCGTTTACATCACCCCCGTCGGCAAGGGTACGGAAAGCGGCATTAGCTATGTCGATGTCACCGTCAATCGGGGAACCTACACCGGAAACAGGAAGCCCACGGTCGCGGTGGGCGCGGGGAATCTCAATCCCGCCGTGAACGCCTCGGTCGCCTATACCGCCACCGCGAGCGATCCCGATGGCGACACCATCGGCTATTACTGGGAATGGGGCGATGGCTCGTTCACCGCGAACAACGGCGCCACCGCGAGCCACGCCTATGCCACTTCCGGCACCAAAACCGTGCGCTGCATCGTGACCGACATGAAGGGCCAGACCGCCACCGGGCAGTTGCTCGTCCAGGTGGGCACCAGCACCACTTTCTTCGCCCAGGGCCTCGTGAGGAAGTCCACCAACGAGCCACTCGCAGGCGTGACCGTGCGCGCGGACGCCACCCATTCCGACACCACCGACAGCGAGGGCTACTTCGCCATTACCGGCCTCAGCGCGGGCAGCTACACCGTCAGCGCCACCAAGACCGGCCTAACGCTCCAGCCGAGCGGGTTCGCGAATCCCGTCAGCGTCGGCCCGAGCCGCCAGAACGTGAATTTCGTCGCTCCCCCCGGCCTCCCGAATTTCGGCCCCATGAAACCGGGACTTGTCGACTCCGGTTCGAATTCCGGCGATGTCTTTCTCGCTCTCAGCGATCCGGACACCCTCGTCACCGACCTCACTCTAAGCGGGTCCTCGTCGAACACCGCCCTCGTTCCTAACGCCAGTATCACCTTCGCCACCATTGGATCGCTGCGCACGGTGAAAGTGGCCGCGCCCGCGAACGTCAGCGGACAGATCAATGTCACCCTCACCGCGACGGATCCTCTCGGCGGCAGCGCCAGTTACGTTTGGCCCGTCACCATCAATGGAAGGCCGACTCTCACGACCTCCGCGCGTTCCACCGTCGAATCGACACCCCTGGACATCGATTTGCGCACTTTCGCCTCGGACGACTTCACCGCTCTCGACGACCTCCGCTTCGAGATCAGCCAGGTGATCAACGGCGCGGTCTCCCTGCTCCCGGACGGACACACCGCGCGCTTCACGCCACCGGCCCTGTTCAACGGGACGGCCCAATTCCTGCTCACCGCGCGCGACCGCTCGCTCAGCTCGCGGACTCTTTTCCTCTGGGATTTCGAGCCTCCGGACACCACGGACGACGGCAAGATTTCCGACCTCTCGAACTTCAACCGCATCGCGAGTTTCGAAACCGCTGGTTCGGGCGGCGAATTCACCTACAGCCCGGATGTGCCGCCGGCCCTCGCGCCACAGAGCCGTCAATCGATGAGCATGATCGAGAGCGAAGCCGGCGCCGTGCGGGTCCGGAAGACCCTTTCCACGAGCGATCTCAACTATAACGACGCGGACTGGAGCTTTTGCGCCTGGGTGAAGCGGAACGGCACCGCCACCGACGATTTTGTCCTGCATCTCGGGGAAGGCAACGGCTTCGCCAGCAAGGAGGAACTCGGCCTCTACTTCCCCTCGAACGGCCATACCCTCGTCGTGCGGAAGAACAACGTTTCCGGTCAACAGGCGCTCCTGACCGCGGCCAATGTCCCGTCGGGGGTCTGGCACCATGTCTGCCTCACCTATGACCGCACGGCATCGAACAGTGGAACCCTCGCCCTCTACGTCGACGGCTTCCTCCAGGAAACCGTAGCCGGAATCGCGATGGGGCTCGCCCAGACGTTCTCGATGTATCTCGGGGGCACCGCCGACAACACCGCGAATCTGGACCGGTGGTTCGATGGCCAATTCGATGACGTGATGCTCGCCGACGCGGTCTTGAGCCGCCGTGAAATCTACGACCTCGCGACGAAGGGCGCGCAATTCCAGCTCGGCCTCAACGCCACCACAACCGTCACGGTGAATGTCACCGGAACCAACCAGGCGCCGTCGATCCTGCCCCTGCCTGACATCGGTCTTGCCACCGGAACGCCTTCCTCGCCGATCAAGGTGACTGTCTCCGATCCGGAATCCGAGGCGCGGACGCTGACCCTCACCGCCTCGTCATCGAATCCCTCCCTCCTGCCGCAGTCCGGCATCGCCGTTGGAGCCGCGCCCCCCGCGTGGAGTTCGAGCGACCTAGGAACCGTCGGGGCCACGGGCTCGATGACCGAGAACCGCGGGACTTTCGTCCTCCGAGGCGCGGGCTCCGGCATCGGCGGAACCAGCGACAACTTCCGCTCGACCCGACAGGATGTCAGCGGAGATGTCGACCTTTCCGCACGGATCGTCAGTCTCGACTACACCCATCAGGAAGCGAAAGCCGGCGTGATGCTGCGCGACAATTCCAACGCCGACGCACCCTATGCCTTCGCCTGCGTCACCGCCGGGCAGGGCGTGTCGTTCGAATTCCGGAGCGCCACCGGCGCGGCGGCGGTCATACAAACAAACGTGAATGGCGTGGCCGCTCCCTGCTGGCTCCGGATGGTGCGCGTTGGCAATACCTACGCCGCCTCTTACGCTCCCGACACCGGCGAAATAGGAACCCCTCCCGCCTGGCAACCTTTGGGATCGCCTCAAGCGATCACCTTCCCCACGGCCACCTACCGCGCCGGTTTGGCAGTGACGAGCCGCGTGAACGCCACCTTGGCCACCGCCGTCATCGATAACCTCGGCGGCACGATCCCCACCGGCGGAAACCGGATTCTTACCCTAAGCCCCGCTCCCGGACAAACCGGTATCGCCACCGTCACCTTGACCGCCAGCGACGGCTCGCTGACGAACACGACCGCCTTCAACGCGGTCATCGGCATCAACACGCCTCCCACCGTCTCCCCCGTGGACGACCTCCGCTCCATCGACGGTCAAGCGCTCAATCCCTTCGTCATCACACTCGGCGATCTGCACACTCCGGTCGGGAGCCTTGTCGTCGGCGCGACTTCCA
>JAHEDC010000489.1:0-2256 GCA_024641425.1 Verrucomicrobiales bacterium
TGACCGTCTCGGACTGCGGGTGGGATCTTCATGCCGACGGCAACAGCGCCCCTGGACTCAGCGCCATGGAGTCTCTCGGCGGTCAGGCCGACCATGCCATCGCCGCGTTCATCGAGGATGTCGAGGCCCGCGGGCTTTCGGAAAAGATCCTCCTCGTCGTCACCGCCGAGATGGGGCGCACTCCGCGCCTCAACAAGAACGGCGGCCGGGACCATTACGGCGATCTCACCCCCCTTCTTGTCTACGGCGGCGGCCTGAAGATGGGCCAGGTCATCGGCCAATCCGACCGACTGGCCGAAAAACCGGCCACCACGCCCTATAGTCCCGAACACCTCCTCGCGACCGTTCTCCACACGCTTTTCGACACCGGCAAACTCCGTCTCCGCGCCGATCTCCCGAGGGAGTTCTCGCCACTCCTCGGGCTCGATCCGATCCGGGAATTGATCTAGGCATCCGTATCCGGGCCGCAGCAATTTCCCGCTTGTTCCCGGTCGAACGTCTGTGCTAGTTTTCGCCCATGTCAGTCCCCTCCCGACATCGAAGCCTTCGCGCCGCCGCACTCCTCGTGGCAGCCTGCCTCCTTGCGGCCTGCGGGCGTTCCAAGGAGGTTCCGGAGCCGGGGCCCGTTGCCGTGACGGCGGATGGAGCGCCGGAGAACCCGGCCCCACCTTCCGCTCCTGCGGTGGAAGCGAGCGCCCCGAAACTCGCGCCCGCTCCCGGCATCATCGACCGGAGCGAGAACGCGCCGCTGGCCCCCATCATGACCCTCGCCGATCCGATGAAGGACGCGCAATGGACTTCCGAGGCTTTCAATACCATCGCCGGCAACCAGTTGCATCACTTCACCGATCTCCTCGAGAACGCCGAGAACTTCGCGGCGATGAAGGGGCACCTGAAGGAATTCGTGAGTCCGACATATTCGGGGACCACCTTCTATCCCGCTACCGAGATCGTTTTCGAGGATGGCCCGCTCACGGTGCGGCGCCCTCCGTCCGGCAGCGAACCTCCCGCGACCTTCGTCGGCGAGGACGGATTCGCCGCCGCCGTGACCCAACTCGCCTCGGTCTTCGGCACCGCGACCGGCGCGAAGATCAAACTGAAGTTCAAGATCGTCCGCGTGAATATCGAAGGGGAAACAGCCGAGACCGTCGCATACTACGAGGCGGTTTCCTCTTTGGGTGACAAGGCGATCCAGCATCGGGCCAACTGGACGCTCGGCTGGGTGCGCTCGCCCGGAAGCGAGAACCCGCTCCTTGCCAGCGTCCGCGTCGCCGACTTCGAGGAAGTAATCCGCACCGGCGACAAACCCTCCTTTACCGACGGCACTGAATCCCTCCTCGGCACGAACGAGAGTTACCGGAAGCAACTCGTCTATGGTTCCGACCATTGGTACGGCAACCTCGACGTCGCCTTCGGCATTCACCAGGGCAACCAGGGACTTTCCATCGGCGATGCGGACGGCGATGGCCTCGACGACCTTTTCCTGTGCCAGCCCACCGGCCTCTCCTCCCTGCTTTACCTCAGGCAGAACGACGGCACCCTGCGGGATGCCACGCGCGAGGCGGGTCTCGACTACCTCGATGCCGCCCGGAGCGCCCTTTTCGCGGATCTCGACAATGACGGCGACCAGGATCTCGCGGTCTCGCTCAATTACTCGCTCGCCATTTTCGAGAACGATGGCAAGGGGCACTTCGCCCTCCGTTCGACGATCGAGATGTTTTCGTGGCCCTCGTCGATCGCCGCCGCCGATTTCGACAACGATGGTGATCTCGACATCTTTGTCTGTGGTTACAACCCGCGTGGCGAAACCGCTCCCGGGGATATCTTCGCCAACCCGGTCCCCTATCATGATGCGAACAACGGCGCGCGGAACTTCATGCTGCGTAACGAGGGATCCGATCTCCTGTTCGCCGACGTCACCGCCTCCGTCGGCCTCAATGAGAACAACCGCCGCTTCAGCTTCGCCGCAACCTGGGAGGACTTTGACAATGACGGCGACCAGGATCTTTATGTCGCGAACGACTTCGGGCGGAACAATCTCTACCGTAACGACCTTCAGGCCGACGGGAACCGTCGCTTCACCGATGTCGCGGCCGCGGCAGGCGTCGAGGACGTCGCGGCGGGCATGTCGGTGAGCTGGGCCGACTACAACCACGACGGACTGATGGACGTTTATGTCAGCAACATGTTCTCCTCCGCCGGCAATCGCGTCGCTTACCAGCGCCAGTTCAAGCCGGGAACCGACGAGACCTCGTT
>JAHEDC010000489.1:2266-4837 GCA_024641425.1 Verrucomicrobiales bacterium
GACATCCAGCACCACGCCCGGGGGAATTCCCTCTTCCAGAATGTGGGGGACGGCACCTTCCGGGACGTAAGTGTCGAGGCGGGCGTCACCATGGGACGCTGGGCGTGGGGATCCCACTTCACCGACCTGAACAACGATGGCTGGGAGGACCTTTACGTGGCGAACGGGTTCTTCACCACGGAAGACAGCGGCGACTTGTGAAGCTTCTTCTGGCGGCACGTGGTGTCGCTTTCACCGACGAAGGAATCGTCCGCGGACGAGGTCCTTGAATACGACAAGGGCTGGGCCGCGACCAACAAGCTGCTGCGCCAGGGCGCGTCCTTCAGCAGTCACGAGAAGAATTGCGCCTATCTGAACACGGGGGCGCAGCGCTTCGCCAATGTTTCCGCCGTGACCGGTCTCGACCTCGGGGACGATGGACGCGGGCTGGCCCTTTGTGACTGGGACTTCGACGGACGGACTGACTTCTGGGTCACGAACCGCACCGGTCCGCGCGTCCGCTTCCTTCACAACCAACTCGATTCCGGAAATCACTTCGTGGGCTTCCGCTTGCGCGGTACGACGGCGAGCCGCGACGCCATCGGGGCCCGCGTGGAGGTCTATCCCACCGCTGCCGAGACACCGCTCATCCAGACCCTCTACGCGGGCAGCGGCTACCTTTCGCAAGGATCGAAGTGGCTCCGCTTCGGCCTCGGGAAAACGGATGGGATCGACCGTGTCATCGTCCGTTGGCCGGGAGGAGACGCCGAGACTTTCGAGTCCCCTTCCGCCGACGCCTACTACGAACTCGTCCAGGGCAGCGGCAGGGCGACCGAGTGGACCCCTCCCACGGCGACCGCGGCGCCCCTCACCGCCTCGAACGTTACCGAACCCGCGTCCGGCGACGCCAGCCGGGTCGTTCTTCTGCGGCCCGCCCCGTTGCCGGAATCCCTCACCTTCACCGGGGCCGACGGAAAGGAACGAACGCCGTCCGACTACCGGGGCCGCCCCTTCCTCCTCAATCTCTGGGCCACCTGGTGCCCGAACTGCCTCGCCGAGACGAAGGAATGGTCCGGCCTCAAATCGGAATTCGACAAGGCAAGCATCGAAGTCCTCTCCCTCTGCGTCGATGAGTCGAGCGGCGACCCGGCCGCCGATCTCGCCAAGGCTGTCGCGCTTGCCGGAAAGATGGGCTTCGCCTTCCCCGTCGCTCTTGGCGACGCGAACGATGTCGCCATCCTCGATATCTTCCAGAAAAGTTTCATCGGACGGCAGTCCGACATTCCTCTGCCCAGCAGCTTCCTTGTCGATGCCGACGGACAGGTCGCCGTCATCTACAAGGGGCCCACCGACGTCCCGCGGCTTCTCGCCGATGCGAAACTCCTCGGAGCAGGACGCGACAGCATCATCGCCGGGGCCATCCCCTTCCCAGGCAAATGGCTCGAGATCCCGCCCGCCACCGAGGCCCGGAACGTCGCCATCGGAATGATCGACCATTCGATGCCCGAAACGGCCGAAGCCTACCTTCGTCAGATCCTCCCTCTTTATGACAAACCGGTTCCGAACGCCACCGAGGTGGACGAGGATATTCGTCTCGCCGAACGCACCCAATGCCACGTTTTTCTCGGCGCCATTTTCTTCGACGCCAAGCGTTTCGAGGAGGCGATCGTGGAATACGATACCGTGCTCGCCACCGATCCGAAGCGCGGGAGCGCCCGCGACCAGAAGTCCCGTGCCCTCATCGAACTTGGGCGCAAGGAGGAGGCCCTCGCCGAACTCGAACTCGTTCTCGCCTCCCGCGAAACGCCCGAAGTCCTTGTCCGCGCGGCCCGCCTTGACGCGGAACTCGGACACAAGGAGAGCGCGATTTCCCGCTTCCGCGCCGCCCTCGAACGAAGCAGCGATCCCGCCACTCACAACGAACTCGCGAATCTCCTCCGCGACAGCGGCGATTCGAAGGGTGCCATCGAGCACTACAAGGCGGCGCTGGCCACCGAAAAGCCCTCTCCCCTGACTACCAATAATCTCGCGTGGATTCTCGCCACCGATCCCGACGCTTCGCTCCGCGATGGGGCCGAAGCCATCCGCCTCGCCCATCTCGCCCTCGACGCCACCAATCGATCGATTCCCCATTTCTTCAGCACGCTCGCCGCCGCCCAGGCGGAGACCGGTGACTTCGACGCCGCGCTGGAATCGGTCGATGCCGCCATCGCCATCGCGGAAAAGAACAATGATGCCGCCCTTGCCGCCGGTTTCGCGGAGAAGCGGGCGCTTTATCAAAAGCGCGAGCCGTTTCGGGAGTCGAATTCCCATTGATACGGAAATTTTCCGATTTTTGGCTGGCCCTTCTATTTCATATTTGGCATAAAAACCCTCAATTCCTGAGAAGGCGTCCCGCAAATGAGTGCGGTTCGCAGAAAGAAAACCCAAAGGAAAGCGACAAAACCCATATGAAAGTAAAACCTCTCACGAGACTGTGCGCTGTGCTCGCGGCCGGGCTTTTTGCCTCCGGTCCGGCCCAGGCCGAAGTTCTCGACTCCATCGGCGAGTACGGAAACGCGGGCACCGCGAATGCCACCAGCGGCGCGGGAA
>JAHEDC010000490.1 GCA_024641425.1 Verrucomicrobiales bacterium
CGACCGAGGGCGAGGTGGTAGGCTTGGGTGATGGCGGCGGTCGGGTCGGTGGCGTCGAGGCGGGCGGCGAAGGCGCGGGCGTGGTCGCGGACCTGCGGGTTGTTCAGGAAGAGGAGGGCCTGGGGGGCGATGGTGGTTTCGGGGCGGCCGCCCTGGCTGACGAGGGGTTCGGGGAAGTCGAAGAGCTGGAGCGGGGCCGGGATGCCGGAGCGCTTGAGGAAGAAGTAAATGCTGCGGCGCTTCATGGCCTCGTCGGAAGTGCCGGGGCCGAACATCGTTTCGTCGAGCTGGCCGGAGATGGCGAGCATGGCGTCGCGGATGGCTTCGGCTTCGAGTCGGCGTACGGGCTGACGCCAGGCGTAGGCGTTCTCGGGATCGAGGGCGAGCCGCGCGGGATCGGAATCGACGTTCTGCCGGTAAACCGCGCTGGTGACGAGGAGGCGGTGGATCGGCTTGAGTTGCCAGCCGTTCGTGATGAGTTCGCGGGCGAGCCAGTCGAGGAGTTCGGGGTTGCTCGGGGGCGGGGCCTGTTTGCCGAAGTCGTTCGGCGTGGCCACGATCCCACGGCCCATGTACTGCGCCCAGAGGCGGTTCACGATGACACGCGCGACCAGTTGCCCCGCGCCGTTTTCGGGGTCGGTCATCCAGTTCGCGAGCGCGCGCCTTTGGTAGCTTGTGCGCGTGCCTTCGGGCGGAGCGGTTTTCCAGGTCGACTCGGGCGTGCCCTTCCGCTCGAGCACCTGGAGGAAGCCGGGCTCGGCGACGCCTTCCTTCTGGGCCGGGTCGCCGCGCTTGAGGAAATAGGTTTCGGGATAGAAATGCGGATAGCCGCGGTCGTCGGCGTGGTGTTTGACCTTGGGCAGTCCCTCGCTGCCAACCTGTACTTTTACCAAGCGCGGGGCATCGACGGCGCTGGCCGCATCGAGGGATTGCCTTAGCTTCCGCCATTCCGGCAAGGTGGAGGCGAACCACATCCGTGCGGTGGTCGCTTTCCCTTGATCGACCGTCTGCCCCGCGCGAAGTGCGGCCAGAGTGGTGGAGACATCCTCGGGAATCGTCGAGGTCTCGCCCGTGAGGGGAGCGGTCATCGGATCGGTGTCGGTGATGGAGATCCGGAAATGGCCGAGCAGATGTTTCGGATTCGGATGATGGAAGCGGAGGGTGAGCGTGAGTTCGGAATCGGTGACGGGTTTCTCCAGAACGAAGGCGGCGGCGTTGTCCTTCCCGATACCGCCGACATCGACCGCCCATCCCGAGCTGTCGCGGTCCTCGTCCAGCGAGGCGGCGGCGGAGAGTTTGCCCTTGTCCTGCTCGTGGGTGACGCGGGGCGAGACGAGGGCGACCGCGCCGTCCGGCGTGCTTGCGCGGAGATCACTGAGGCAGAAATTGCCGTTCGGAGCGAGCCCCGGTCCGCCGGACGGAAGACCCGACTCGGCCAGGGCCTCAAGGCGAATGGCCCGTGCCGCTCCCGTCACGCGGGAAGTCAGAGTGTAGGTGTCCGTGTCTGGAATATTCCCCTTGGCGACGAGGGAGCCGTCCGGCTGCTTCTCCAGCATCAATCCGTTCGCGGTCTCGGCCTTGGTGAAGGCGAGCGTTTGCCAGATCCGCGGAGCGGCCTTCTGGTTCCTCACATAGTCCGAGAACGCGTCGGGTAACTTGTCGCGTTCGAAGGCTTCCAGCTTCGCGCGTGCCTCGGCGACGAGTGGCGCTTTTTTGGCCCGCTCCTGCTCGCGTTCCTCCGGGGTGCGGACATCGAGGTCGATCTCGCTGCGGATGGTTTTCCCGAAGGCGGCGGTGAAGCGGTAGTAATCGCGCTGCGGGATCGGGTCGAATTTGTGATCATGACAGCGCGCGCAACCGACGGTCAAGGCCAGGAAGGCGGAGGCCGACGTGCTCGCCATGTCGTCGATCTGGTCGTAGCGGGCGGGTTCGAATTCGACCTCGGTGAGCTGGGTCGGGAAAGTGCCGGCGGTGAGGAAGCCGGTCGCCATCATCGCCTGCGGATTGTCCGGGGCGAACTCGTCCCCGGCGAGCTGCCAGCGGACGAACTTATCGAAGGGCATGTCGTCGTTCAGCGCGCGGATGACGAAATCGCGGTAGTGGTAGGCGAATTTCCGGTCGTAGTCGTGCTCGCCGCCCTCGGATTCGCCGAAGCGGGCGACGTCGAGCCAATGCCGGGCCCAGCGTTCGCCGAAACGCGGGCTGGCGAGCAGGCGGTCGACGACCTTGCCGAAGGCGTCGGGGCTGGTGTCGGCGAGGAAGGCGTCGATTTCCTCCGGGGTCGGTGGGAGACCGGTGAGGTCGAAGGTGACGCGGCGGAGCAGCTTCGCGGGCTCGGCCTCGGGGTTCGGGCGGAGGCCGATCTCGCGCTGCTTCGCGAGGACGAAGCGGTCGACCGGGGTGCGCGCCCAGGGAGCGTCGATGGCCGGGATGGCGGCATCGGACAGGGGAGTGAAGGCCCAGTAGTCCCGCGCCTCCTCGGGCACCACGCGTTCGGTCCAGGCCGTCTCTTCCGCGTGGGGATCGACCAAGGGTGCGTCATAGGGCGCGCCATCGTCGATCCAATCCCGCACGGCGGCGACCTCGGCGGCGGTCAATTTGGCCCCCTCCTTCGGCATGTAGGGCTTTGCCTTCAACGAAACCTGATGGAACAGCCGGCTCTCGGCGGAGGAAAAAGGCGTGACGGCGATTTTTCCGGATTCGCCGCCCGCGAGGAGGCCCTCGCGGGTGGAGAGGTCGAACTTCGATTCGATTTCCTCGCCGCCGTGGCAGTGCAGGCATTTGTTCACGAGCAGCGTGCGTACCCCGCCCTCAAAGGACTTCAATCCCCGCGCCATCCGCTCCGCGTGGTCGCCAGGGAGAGTTGAGGGTGCGGCGGAAGCGAGGCTTCCGAAAACGAGAAAAAGGGTGGCCGGGGGAATACGGTCGCGCAGGGACATGCTGTAATACTGCCGCCGCCCGGGGGATTTGACAAGGAAGCGTGATCAACCCCGATGGGAGACACCCGCGAGGAGCACTGCGTCCACCGGCGGATCCTGTCGCTGCAGGAACCGTCTGGCAATGATCGATCGGAATTCCACGAAGCGACGGGCCCGGCAGTCCGCGGGACAGGTTCTGAGTTCCGTTCTAGTCCTTCTTCTCCTTGAGGTAATCCTTCAGGAGATCGGTAGGGGCTTCGCTCGCGGCACGGTAACGCTCGCTGAGTTTCGAAATCCGTTCGGCATTCTGCTCGAGGAAAACGGGCGTGGAATGGCTGCCTTCTTCGCCGAGACCGGCTTCCAACAGGGCGAGAAACTCCGCAACGCAGGCCTCGCAGTCCTCGGCTGCGATCCACAGGAGTCCCTTGCGGAACGACGGGTATTCGCCTCCGCGACCCTTCAGGAGCGGCCCCTCGAGTCCCTTGCCGCGGATGAGCTTGTCAAAGGCCCGCACCAGCTTCGCATCCACCGGGTCCGAGGCGTCCTCCGCGTCGGCATCGTTGTCGCCCGCGATCGGGGGAGCCAGCGCCAGCAGGCCGTCCACCATTTCGTCGTGATCCGCGACGGGGATTTCGAAAATCGAGGTGTCGGCCCCGTGCTGCACCAGAGCGGAGACAATGGCACGGTCGCGTGCCATGATGGCGACGTAGAGCGGCGAGCCGCCATTGCCGTTGATATCGGCGCCGTCTTCGAGGGCTTCCAGCAGCCCCTCCACGGAGCCGACACGGCAGCAGAGTTCGAGTTGTGCATTTGCTAGCGGGTCATTCACGATAGTCTCAGGCAGGTTGGGAAAATCGACCATTAACCGGAGATCGGCCTAACGCAAAGTCAAACCTGTGGAGGGAGATCCGTGCGGGGAATCGACAGCAGTTGAGGTGAGGGAAGAGGAATCACTCGTCCCGGGCGAGTTGCTCCTGGAGCCGCGCGTTCACATTCTCGCCATCCGCGTAGAGAACGCCGAACCAGCGATTGAAACTTCCCTTGCCGTCGCCCTGGGCTTCCAGCAGCAGTTCGCGTCCCGCGGTCTCGCTCTTCAGAAGCGCGGTAAGATCGCCCGCTCCCCGCGCTCCCTGGCGGGGAGCCTCGACGCCAGCGAGGTGGATCGTGAGATCGCGCAGCCAGGTGTTGAAGCCGAGATCGACATGGAGGACGAGGGTGTTTCCGTCGATGATCTTGACGAGCTGGCAGGGATAGGAATGGGCCGCGGGCCGGGCCGTCGCGGGAATCTCCGGCGTGTCGGGAGCCTCAAGCTCGCGCCGACAGAGGAAGGCCAATGCGGCGAGGTTGAGGATGCAGACGAAGAGAACGCACTTGTTCACCATCGGGGGAGAAAGGTGAAAGTCCAAGCCTTCTCAAGGAGGGCCGAAGCGGCGCTTGGGAGCGCATTCCACGGTGGGTATTCTCCTGACATCACGCTAATTGAAAAGAGTGAGCTGGGGCGACGGGCTTTCGGGAAGGAGGTCGGCCTTGGGTTTTTCCCGCGCCCGCGTCGCTTTCTTTGTTGGTGATGCTTCGTCGCCGGGCTCGGCTTTCGGCCCCGACGGCTTGCTTGCTTCGAGGTGGTCGAGGATTTCCCGCGCGCGGCGGATGATCGTGTCCGGCAGACCGGCGAGCCGCGCGACCTGGATGCCGTAGCTCTTGTCGGCGGCGCCGGGCACGATCTTGCGGAGGAAGATGATGCGCTCGTTCCATTCGCGCACGGCGATGTTGTAGTTCTGCACGCCGTCGCGCGAACGCGAGAGCGCGGTCAGCTCGTGGTAGTGGGTGGCGAAGAGGGCGCGGGCCTTGATCGTGTCATGCAGGTATTCGGCCACCGACCACGCGATGCTGAGGCCGTCGAAGGTCGCGGTGC
>JAHEDC010000491.1 GCA_024641425.1 Verrucomicrobiales bacterium
CGTCGGCAGCCACGACGCGATGATCCTGGAGAAGCAGCCGAAGGAAATCATCGTCATCGGCGCCGGGGCCATCGGGATCGAGTTCGCGTATTTCTTCAACGCCTTCGGCACCAAGGTCACGGTCGTCGAGATGCTCCCGAACGTCCTGCCCGTCGAGGACACCGAGGTCAGCGTGACCTTGGAAAAATCCCTCAAGAAGCAGGGCATCCGCTGCCTCGTCGACACGAAAGTCACCGAAGCCAAGGCCACCGCGAAGGGTGTCGAGATCACCGTCGAGGCCAAGGGCAAATCCGAAACCCTCAAGGCCGACCTTGCGCTCGTCGCCATCGGCGTCGCTCCCCTCCTCCCCGGCGGAAAGGAAATCAAGCTCACCGAGCGCGGCTACATCGAGACCGACGCGCGCTACCAGACGAGCCAGAAGAACGTCTTCGCCGCCGGCGACATCATCGGCCCGCCGTGGCTCGCGCACGTCGCCAGCTACGAGGCGATCCAGGCCGTCGAGGGCATGTTCGTGGAAGGCCACACGCCGAAGAAAGTCGACGTCTTCCCAGGTTGCACCTACTGCCAGCCGCAGGTCGCCAGCGTCGGGCTCACCGAACGCGCGGCCAAGGAAAAGGGCCTCAAGTTCAAGCTCGGCAAGTTCCCCTTCCAGGCCAGCGGCAAGGCCCAGGCCGTCGGCGAAACGGACGGTTTCGTGAAGCTCGTCATCGGAGAGCCCCACGGCGAAATCCTCGGCGCCCACATCATCGGGAACGAGGCGACGGAGCTGATCGCAGAGTTAGGGCTCGCCATCAACAGCGAACTGACGCTGGAGGACATCGAGGCCACGATCCACGCCCACCCGACGCTCAGCGAAGCCGTGCATGAGGCGGCGGGGCAGGCGGAGGGGATGGCGATTCATATTTAGGGGGAAGTAGCAGGGGTCAGGGAGATCAAGGAGCAAGGAAAGGAGGAAGGATTCCTCCTCGTGCCCAAGCTCCCGCTTGGACGCGCGCGTGGAGGGCGAGGCTCTTGCATCGGGCGGAGAGGGGACGAGGCTGGAGCCTCCGGAGCGGAGGCGTTCCCAAGCGGGAGCTTGGGAACGAGGGGATTGCAAATCCGTGCTACGCGCCCCCTTCGGGCTTCACCCAGGGGATGCGCAGGCAGTCGTCGTCGTTCGATTTCAGATCACCGCCATCGTCATCCAGGTTTCTTCCGACGCTCCACAGCATGGCGCGAGTCGGGTCGTAGCGGAGGGGGTTCCCGTCCATGTGATCGGAGGGAACCGCCTCCAGGAATTGCGGCACAAGGTCGGCGAGCAAGTCCGGCAGGCGTCCGTTGGCTTCCTGGAAATCTCGCAGCGCGAACAAGGCCCGTGCCATCTCCAGCCGCGAGCGAACGCGAAGAAACCTTCCAAGAACCCCGGAAAATACCGGCATCGCGCTGGAAAGGAGAAACTCACCCGTGCCATTCGGACCCACCGACAACTCAATAGGATTCGGTTCGCCCAATTCCGCCGCCACCCCAGCGTTAAGCTGCACATAAAGCTCCTTCCATGTCTCGCCCTTCACGGAAGTGATTGCACGCACATAATTGGCGGCCCGCTTCGAGGTGCGGTTCACCTTCAGCCGCATCGTGCCAAAGGCCAATCCTCTGACACCGAAGTCCGAAAGCGCGTCCAATCCATCCTTCTTCAATTCGACGAGCGTGTTCCGAAACAAGCGATATTCATCTCGCATTCCTTCGCACCACAGCTCGTAGCCGTCCCAGTTGTCAAGGATGGCGAGGCCCCGTGCCCGGCACTCCGCGTCTGCGAAAAGCGGTGATTCCGCGAGTAGGAGCACCCCCTGCAGAACGTCATCACGCAACGTCATTCCCGTCGAAACGTCCATCATCGCTTGCCGCGGTCGCTCGATCTGCTCCGCAAGCCGGAGGCCCGTTTCCAAATGCTCAAGGAACCCCACCCTATCCCCCGCCATCGCAGCGCGCGCCATCGCCAACATGTTCAGATTCCCGAGAAATGAAACACCGCCAAGATGCAGCACGATGCTATCCGAACGCTGGGACTGCGCAGTTGGGGCGGCAATAACTCTCTTCTTCTTCAGTTCCCCGAGAATCTCCAGCGCGGTGCCCTGCGCTCCCCCTGCAAGCACCCGCTCCGCTCGTGGCCCGTCCCACGGCGCGCGACCCCTCGCGAAATCGCGCATCCAGTCCGCATCCTCGCCTTTGAACGCAATTTCCTCGCCCAGCCCTATCACCAAAGCGTAACCGTTCTCCTCCTCAGTAAAGACCGCGCGCTCACGGATCAGGTCGTCGTCGGGCGACGGTGGATCGTCCTGGAGGTAAAGCCAGAAGAAGCCCCCGCACACCGCCAGGACGGAAGCGGTGATCCAGATCCAGCGTTTTGACTGCGGCTTTTCTTCCATCGCGCCGGAGAAAGTAGGCGTTTCGCCTCCCGTTGCCAAGGCGCATTCGCTGGGAGTTTCGATGACGGGCGGAGTGCGACTCCGCACCACGGACACGGGTTGCAAATCCGAGCTCCGCCCCCCTCCTCCCTCCTTGCTACTTGATCTCCCTGACCCCCGCTCCTTTCCCCCCTTACGCCCTGATCAATTCATCATCCTCGTCCTCCCCAAGCAACAACGCGCAATCAATCAGCGCAAGGTGACTATACGCTTGCGGAAAATTCCCCAGATGCCGCCGGGTCGCGAAGTCGAGGTCTTCCCCGTAGAGGCCCTTCGGGTTGGCGTAGGCGAGGAGTTGCTCGAACATCTTCCGTCCCTCATCGCGGGCGCCGATGGCGGCGAGGGCCTTAACCATCCAGAACGAGCAGACGGTGAAGGCGCTGTTGGGCTCGCCGAAGTCGTCGTGGTTGCGGTAACGATAGAGCAGGCCATCGCGGCAGAGTTGTTCCTGGGTCTTGCGCACCGTCGAGACGAAACGCGGGTCCTTTCCGTCGAGGAAGCCGAATTCGGCGAGCAACAGGTTCGAGGAATCGAGATCGACGACGCCGTAGGATTGGGTGAAGGCACCGACTTCCTCGTTCCAGCCCCTTTTGCAGATCTCGGCGTGGATCTCGTCGCGCAAGGCCTCGTGTTCCTCGGCCCAGGCATCCTTGTTGAGAAGGCGGGCGATCTTGATCGCGCGGTCGACGGCGACCCAGCAGAGGACCTTGGAAAAGACGAAGTGCCGGGTATCGCCCCGGATTTCCCAGATCCCGCGGTCGGGTTCCGTCCACCGGTCGGCCACGGTGCGGACGACGGAACGGACGCGCGTCCAGATGCGGTCGAGGCTCTCCGGTGTGCGCACGCGGGTTTCGACGTCCTGGTAGATCACGTCCAGAAGGACGCCGTAGATGTCGTGTTGTTCCTGATGGTAGGCGGCATTGCCGATCCGCACCGGCGCGGAACCGAGATACCCGGAGAGGTGGTCGAGGATTTCCTCGTGAAGCAGCTTCTCGCCGCGGAGGCCGTACATGATCTGCAAATGGTCGTCCTTTGTCGGCACTGTCTTGAGCATCCAGTCGATGAAGCGCACCGCCATCGTTTCATGTCCGATCCGGCGCAAGGTCGAGACCGTCATCGAGCCGTCGCGGATCCAGCAGAAGCGATAGTCCCAGTTCCGGTTCTCGCCGATCGTCTCCGGCAGCGAGGTCGTGGCGGCCGCGAGGAGGGCGCCGGTCGGGTTGAACTGGAGCATTTTGAGCGCGAGCGCGCTGCGGAGCACCTCCTCGGTGTAGCGCTTCGTGCGGTGCGTGCGCGCCGTCCAGAGGAGCCAGTAGGCGCGGGTGCGCTGGAGCATGAGGTTGACCAGATCCTGGTCCGGCACCTGCACCTTGTCGTGGTAAGTGACGAGGAAGAAACGCGGTTCCCCCGGCGTGAGGGCGATTTCCGTGCCGTCGATCACGTCCTGGTGCGGGAGATCCGTGTGAAGGTGGAGCGATTCGTAGACTTTGTGCCCGCAGGAAAGAACACCGCGCGAGGTGCTCTTGATGCAGTCGTTCACGGGAAAGGTCGTCGTCTCGAAGCGGGCGTATTCCAGCTTCGGATCGTAGTGGACACGCAGTTTCGGCGAACCCGAGAGGGGATACACGACGCGCACGATGTCCGAGGCCGCGTCCTCGCGCGAGCCCGCCTTTCCGTCCCAGGTGTAGCGCGGCATGAAATCGACGACTTCCATCGCCGAGCCGTCCGCCGCCTCGTAGCGGGTGACAAGCACGTTCGTGTGCCGCTCGTATTCCTGGGAAACGGTGTTGCCGCCGACCAGCTCGAGCCCGAAGAAACCGCCCTTTTCCTTATCCAGAAGCGAGGCGAAAACGGTGCCGGAATCGAAATCCGGCATGCAGGCGAAAACGATGCTGCCGTCGGTGTCCACGAGCGCGCAGGTGCGCCCGTTGCCGATCATGCCGTGGTGGTAGTTCGTGTCGGAGGGGAGGAACGGCTGGGTCATTGAGGCTTCGATCGGTCGAGATTGTCGGAGAGTTGTTCGAGGAGATTGCGCAGGCTGGCCATGGTGGTGCGATGCTCGGCCCGGGTCGATTCGTTGCCCACGCTGATGGAGTGGAACTCGATGCCCTTCGGCTCAAGCGCGAACATCGTTTCATCGGTCTGGTCGTCCCCGGCCACGAGGGCGCAGTCGGGTTTCCACCGTTCCAGCAGCAGGTTTACGGCCACTCCCTTGCTCACCAGCTGGCTCGCGACCTCGACGATCTTTTTCCCGTGGTGCACGGAGACCGGCAGGCTGGCCGTGATGTCGGTCAGTTCCTCCAGGAGGGCGTGGGCCTGCCAGAGTCCGAATTCGGGATCCGTCCGCCGGTAATGCCAGACCACCGCCGAGCGTTTCTCCTCGATC
>JAHEDC010000492.1 GCA_024641425.1 Verrucomicrobiales bacterium
TGAAAGGGTTGCGGCCTCGGTCCAGACCGGCAGGGGCGGAATACCCTGGGTAATGAAGACCAGCTCGTAGCCGCCCTGGAGAAGCCCGCCCCCGACGGGCTGCATCGCGCTATCCCCGAAGCCGTTCTCGACGAGGTGGAGCTTCCACACCCCGTTCGGATCCTGCCCGTTGAAGGCGGAAAGGGTTGCCGTGTTCGAAGCCCCGACGGTCGTGCCGTTGAGCAATTGGTCCGGGAACAAATCGAAATTGGTGGGTGCGAACGTGCCGGAGCTGAGAGGAACATTGTTCGGCAGGGCGGGTGCTCCGTCCTCGAAACAGAACTGGAGGTTGGTCATCGAGTTGGGCGAAACGCCTTCGCCCACGTCCGATAGGAGTTTGCAGAAAGATCCACCGGGAGACTCCAGGAAGATATCGAGGAAGACGGGCGCGGCGTGACTGAGGTCGGAGATCTTCGCGATGACCCCCACGACGGGTGCGGTGACGCCGGAAACCGTCAGGGTGATCGGCGGCGGGCCCGTCGCCCCGCCCGGAAAGGCCGCTACGGCCGGGATGGGGAAACTGCCGGTGCGGGCGAAATGCTGACGGTTTGGCGCGCTCTGGTCGTTATCGACGATGCGGATGAAGGTCTGAGACGGCAACCCAAGCCCCAGTCCTCCGGTCGGGTTCTTCAGGACGAGCAAGGCCGTTTCCGTGTTCTCCGGCAGGGCGTCCTGCACCGCCGTGATGCTGAGGGAGGATTCCTCGATTCCCGCTTTGAACAGAATCGTTCCCGCGATGCCCTCGGTGGTGGAGACGTCCGCGCCGGTCGTCGCCGTGATGGCGCGCAGTTCAAAGTCCACCGAGCTGTCAATCCCGATGCCCTCGTCGCGCGTGACGTTGACGGAGGCATTCCCCCCCTCGCTGATGTTCCGTTCCGTGTGTGAGACCTGGTAGTTCCCGAAATCCTTTTGCACGAGGCTCACGTTGTCGTAGGTACGCCCGTCACCGCCCGTGGGGGGATTTCCTCCGTAATGCTGGAAGCGGACGCGGATGTGACCGAGCAGAGGGAAGCCCGCGCATTGGGCGACCGCATCGAGATTGGCGATGTAGTGGACGCTTCCGTTGGCCGGAGCCTGGGTCACCATGCCGGGGAACGGAACGCGCGTCCATTGTTCGCCGTCATTGCTGAGGAAGACCCCGTCGATTTCCGCGATCCCGAGATACTCGTCGAGGCCCGCACCCGTGAAGGTATCCGAGATCACCGTTGAATCGAATTCAAGGATGAGATTCGGCGTCGGTTCCGTGATGTCGAGATGCCAGTCCGCGATGGCATGCACGGGGGTGTTCAGAATGCTCGGCTGGATGTTGGAGAGCCGGATCGCCCCCGCGTTGACTTCGGCTTCGCCGCCTTCCAGATCCTCGACCGGATCCCACGCGGCGAGGCTCGCCATCGTCTGCCCGGTGAAGTTGTGGACAATGGGCAGGGTATTGGGATTCACCTTTTCCGGAGTGATCGTCGGAATGAAGGAATCGATGGCCTTCATCGCATCGACCGCCGGGCCGATGAGACCGGAATTGCTCGGGCTAGTCGTCTGCGGATTGCCGGTGTTGCGCAGCAGGGTCCGCATCTGGGGGGAAGTCAGCTTTGGTCCCGATATCCGGGCTCGGCGGGCCGACTGCACCGCCACGCAGGTGGCCGCGACGACGGCGCTCGCCGAGCTGGTGCCGGAGAACGGTTCGTAGAACTGGTCGGGGTCCGCTCCGGGAGTTTCATAGCCCGTGGCCGTCGTCAGGACGCCCTCGCCCCATGCCTGCACGTTCACGCGGGTTCCGAACGCGCTGAACGAGAGCTTCGCGTGCGCTGTGTTCGCCTCGCCGGCCCCAACGATGATGGCTCCCGAGTCGCCCCAGCTTCTCCAGGTATTAAGTCCCCCGACGTTGGCATCGAGATTCTGGGCGATTCCTCCGGAGGGGATGTTTCCGGCCGCGCCGACGACGATGATCCCGGCGTCGGTGGCCAACTTCGTCGTGCAGAAGACGGCCTCCTCGGTCTCCGCCGGGGTGAAGCCCGTCGCGCCCGGCACCATCGCCTGCACCTCCAGAAGGATGACGTCGCCCTGAAACAGATTGTTCGTCGCGATGACGAGGGATCGTCCGGTGCGAGAATTCGCGCCGTGCTGGAGGGGAGTGCCATCCGGGTCGGGGCAAGTGATGAAAAGGCCGGTGTTGTCGTCGGTCGAATTCGAGGCGAAGCCGACAAGGATCGCCTTTGGAGCTGCTCCGACGACGCCATAGCCATTGTCGGGCGCGGCCAGCACGCCAAAGGTCTTCGTCCCGTGGTCGATGTAGGAGTTCAGCGTATTCGGGTCCGGTCCGATCGGATTACCGACGGAAAAGTCCTGGATTCCAAGATCGACGAGATCCTCGTGATCGGGATTGTAGGCCGGCTCGATGTCGACGATGCGGACGCCGGAACCCCGACCGAGATAGCTCCAGGCATAGTCGATGCTCGCTCCGCCGGTCTCGCTGCCCAGCCCGCGCCAGGTCTGGCTCGGGCGGAAATCGGCGGTGGGCGGCGCGATATCACCGGGGGGCGGCGGCGTGTCGTCGAGCGAGCGGACATTGGCGTATTCGACGGCGGCCAGCCCGTTGAGGGCGACCGTGATCGCGTGCGCCTCGGCGATCGTCCGAGCTTTCGGCGCTCCCACGAAGAACAGGCTCCGCAACTCCGGCTGGGCCACGCCCGAGTTCTGCGCAGCCCGTCTTTCCACCGCCTCGATGACGGCGTCGTCCAGGTCGATCTGGGGCCTGAACGCCAGATCATGCGTGGCGGTGAAGCGAGAAAGCTCCTGACCGGCCGCACCGTCGAGAAGGGTGATCCCGTCGATTCCGGCGGGGCGGGCGCGCACTGCGTCCTTGATCTTCATTGTGATGACGAGATTGCCGTGCGCGGGCAGATCAACGTGGTTCCGCGTGAGGGGACGCCGCGCCCGGAGGGTGCCTCGATGGTCGAGCGCTGCCGTGTCGAGGGCGTCCGGCGCGCGCAGACTGACGCGCGGATTGAGTGGAGCGCTCGGAAGGATCGCCGGCGCCGTAGGCTCCGCACCGGTGAGAATACCGGCCATGGAGAGGGCAAGAAGAAGGGAAAAGGACCGTTGCATACGACCTAATAGGCCGGTCAGCGGCGGGGCATTACACGATTTCCGAAAAATCGTGTAAACCGCGCTCAGCGGGGCCTTGTTTCCTCTTGCGGGAGCAAGGCCTCGAACGCCTTCGTATCCCTTGCCCCATTGAAGGCCAACGCGAGATCGGCCGCCGTCACCGGAGTGCGCAGGCGTGTCCTGTCAAAGGGCACGCCGAAGGTCGCCCTGTCGTCCGTGACTTTCTCCACCTCGTTCTGGAATTCCGCGAACGCGTACGACTCTTCCGTCGCCTTTCCGTTCCTCTGCCCCGACGAGAGTCTGAGCAGCGCGAACATGCCCTCGCGGTAGGCGTTGCCTTCGCCGGCCCAGGCCAGGGTGGAGCGCAGATCGGCCATGTCCGTGTTCAGGAAGGTCAGAAGCGAGCATCGGGCATCGATAAGGCAATTCTTCACGGCGAGATCTGTTTCGGAGTGATGCTGCGGGAGGTTGTCCACATAGAAGTAATCGCAAAGCGCGGTGCAGCCTTCCATGCGTACGGCGAGGCGCGTCTCGGGCTGTCGCGAGAAGCGGTCGATGCCATTGGAACCGACGAAGAGGCACTCGGCGATGTCGAGCTCGGCCTGATAGGTGACTTCATTCACGAAGCCAATGTAGAGACCCGTTCCACGCCCGTTACGGAATGTACATCCCTGAACGGTCGCGGAACCGAAATCGGTGAGACTGAGCCCGTGACCGGTCGCATACTCGAAAACCTCCTTGTTCCTCCGGCGGGGCCTGAGCGGCGTCGTTTCGAAAACGCAATTCCGGACTTCCGCCGTGCCGCCATTCGGCTTGATGCCAAGGATCGGAAGCGTTCCGTAGACACAGTCGTTTCGCACGAAGCGAATGCCCTCGACGGTCGCAGGCCCTTGCAGGAACAGGGCGTGGGCATCGGACTTGGCCGCGATGACGACCGGCGAGGCGCCCGGTGCCGCGCGCAAATGGAGGGACATCCCGAGCGGTGCGAGCACTTCCTCGCGGCAGAAGAGATAGCCGCTCAGCAGGAATGTGGCCCCGTCCGGCGCCGCCTCACAGGCGGTGCGAAAATCAAAATAGGTTTCGCCGGTTTCGGCGATCACGATCCGCCCGATCGATGCACCTGCCTGTTCGTGAGCGCCCGGCTCATCGGCGAAACTCGCCAGAGGCCTCAATGCGGCGGCTTCCGCGAATTCCGGGCGTTCTCCAATCCAGACGACGTCGTTTTCCAATCGGTGTTCCGTGTCCTTACCCGCCCATGTGAACCGTTCGCTCGCGATCTCCGCATCCTGCGTCCCCAGCCACGCGAAAGCCTTTCCCGCCGCGAACGTCGTTCCGGACGCCTCGCAGGCCACCGAGGGGAAAGTCCGGTGGTCGCGGACTACGAGCACCGTCTCACACCGTATTTCGGAGTCGAAGATCCCCACGGCTACGGGTCGCGCGACGCGGGATTTCCCCCCGGCGGACACGACCAACCAGTGCGCGGAAACTTTCGAATTCCGGAAGGCTACCGCCATGGGAGGAAGCTCTCCGGCATCCTCTTTCTCCCGATCCGCCAGGTAGACGGCATTCGCTGCCGTCAGATCGAAATCGCAACGGACGATCTCGGCGGACGCGGCGCCGCGTAACGCGAGGGCGTGCGCCGTCGTTTCATCGGAGCGCATTCCGTCGGGCCCAATGCCGCTG
>JAHEDC010000493.1 GCA_024641425.1 Verrucomicrobiales bacterium
GAGGACGCCCAGGGGAATGCCGATGGCGACGGCGAAACCCAACGCCGCCATGCCGAGGATGAAGGAAGCGGGGAAGGATTGCGAGATGATCTCATTCACCGGGCGCGACTTGCTGGTCGAGTAACCAAGCGATCCTTCGGTGAAGATTCGGGCGGGATAAAGGACATACTGGGTGAAGATCGACTTATCGAGACCGAATTTCTTGCGCATGTTCGCCTTGATCGCCTCGGAGATATTCTTCTCGCCGGTGAAAGGGTCACCGGGCATCGCCTTGACGAGAAAGAAGGTGATCGTGTAGAGCGCGAAGAGGACAAGGAGGCCTTGGAGAAGGCGGCGGACGATAAAGCGGAACATGGCAGGAGGGAGGGGAGGAGTTAGTGGGTCGGCTCCAGCCGGATGAACTTATAAGGGTGGTTGTCCAGAATGAGGGAGTCCCAACCCCTGACATCCTTACTGATCAGGAAATTCCGCGTGTACCAGTAGATGGGGAGGACGGGGCGTTCACGGAGGAAGACGGCCTCGGCCTGACGGAGAAGGCGGTAACGCTCGGCGGGATCACCGGTCTGGCCGGCCTGGTCGAGAAGCCCCTGGAATTCCTCGCTGGACCAACCGGTTCGATTGTTGCCGCCGTCCTTGATCCACATGTCGAGGAAGGTGAGGGGATCGAGGTAGTCGCCGATCCAGCCGCCGGCGGCGAGGTCGTATTTCTGATCAAACATGGTGGAGAGGTAGGACGTCCATTCCATCTGCTTGATCTTCACGGTCACGCCGAGATGGCGCTTCCACATCGCCTGGAGGGCTTCGGCGAGGGCCTTGGCGCTGTCCTGGTCGGTGGTGAGGAATTCAATGTCGGGAAGGCCCTTGCCATCGGGATAGCCTGCCTCGGCGAGAAGGGCGCGGGCTTTCTCCGGATCGAAAGTGACCGCGACCTCGGGATCGGGGGCGGTATACTCGCCGAAGGGAGGCACGATCCCGGCGGCGGGCTTCTGATTGCCAAGCGTCACGTTGTCGATGATCGACTGCTGGTCGAAGGCGAGGGAGAAGGCGATGCGGACCCGGGGGTCGGCGAAGGCCTTGCTGTCGACGTTGCAGCGGATGAAGTACGTTCCGAGATAAAGTTCGGTGCGGACATTCTCGGGGGCTTTCTTCTTCGCGTGCGCGATCATCTCCGGAGCAAGGGTGTAGGTGAGATGAAGCTGTCCATTGTAGAACATCCGGGTTTCCGTGTAGGAATTGATGATGGGGAGAAAACGAATGCCCTTGAGGGAAACAGTGGCCGCATCCCAGTAGGTGGGATTCTTCTCCACTTCGACGTGGTCGTTGATGCGCCAGGACTTGAGGAGGAAAGGGCCGTTGCTGACAATGTGCCCCGGTTTGGTCCAATTCGTGAAGGGCTCGCCGATGGTGCCGTATTTGAGGACGATGTGTTTCGGGACGGGGAACCAGGTGTAGTGTTTCGTGATCTCCGGGAGGAAAGGCAGGGGGCCGTTCAGCTTGACGACAAGGGTATGGGCATCCGGCGCGGAGACGCCGACGGTCGAGAAGTCGGTCGTCTTTCCGGTGTGGAAAGCCTCGGCGCCCTTGATGTAATAGAGCATGAACGAGTAGTCCGACGCGAGGCTCGGCGTGAGAAGGCGTTCGAAACTGAAGAGGAAGTCTTCCGTCGTAAGAGGCTGTCCGTCCGACCAGACGGCGTTCTCCCGCAGGTGGAAGGTCCACTCGGAAGCGTCCTCGTTCGGTTCCCAGGTCTCGGCCACGCCGGGCAGGGCGACGCCATCGTCCGAGGGATGGCCGGTGACGAGTCCTTCGAAAAGGGCGGAGATGATGTTGTTCTCAAGGACCCCGCTGACAATGTGCGGGTCGAAGCCCTTCGGTTCCGCCGCGTTTCCCATGATGAGGATGCCGTCGCGGGTCGCCTTCTCGACGACGGTTTCCCGGCCCGCCTTTCCGCAACCGCTCAGCCCGAGCGCGGCAAGAAACAAGAGGGCGAACCTACGCCGAGGAAGTCGAGAGCTGGGATGCGGCATCGTGCGGAGATGGTCGGATTCGAACGGAGCGCGCGAACTTACTGGATGCCGAGTTTGATGAGGAAGGCGTCCATGGTGCGTGGACGCCCGAGGAAGGCTTCGACGGATTCGCCGACATCGCGCGAGTCGCCACGGGAGAAGATCTCGGTGCGGAGCTTCATGCCGAGTTCCTTGTTCATAAAGCGACCGGGGGCCTTCTCGAAGATGCTCGCGATGTCGGCGGCTATGACATCGCTCCAGGCGTAGCCGTAATAACCGGCGTCGTAGCCCATGAGGTGACCGAAGCCGGCGACGAAGGCGCTGTCGTCGGGCCGGGCGAGGAAGTAAGTGGCAAGGACATCGTTTCCGATCTTGCCCACGTCCTGCACCTGGATGGGATGGGCGAAGTTATGCATGAGGAGATCGGTCATGGCATAGCCGATTTGGCCGCGGTAGTGCATGGCGGCCTGGGCGAGGTCGGCGGCGTCGAGGTTCTTGAGGACTTCGGCGGGGATCTTCTTCGAGGGATCGCGGTAGTCGGCGGCGAAAAGATCGAGCACCTGTTTGTCGCGCAGCCAGTATTCGAGAACCTGGGACGGGGCCTCGACAAAATCGCGCGGGACGCTGGTACAGGAATGGGAGGCGAGTTTTGCTTCGGTGAGGATGGAGTGCATGCAGTGTCCGAACTCGTGGAAAAGCGTCTCGACCTCGTCGAAGGATAGGAGCGAGGGCTTGTCGCCCTGAGGCTCGGGGAAATTGCAGATCAAGGCCACGGTCGGGCGCTGGTAGGTGCCGTCGGCGAGTTCCTTCCCCAGGATGATGCCGAACTGGGCGAAGTGGTTGTATTTCCCCTCGCGCGGAAACATATCGAGGTAGAAAAGGCCCATCGGCTTGCCGGTGGCGGCATCGGTGACGGCGTGGAGGGTGACGCCCTTGGCCCACGGCTGGGGGTTCTCGATCTCCTCGATCTTGAGCCCGAAGATCGTCTCGTAGACTTCGAAGAGCCCAGCGAGGCATTGCGAGTAGGGAAAGTAGGCGCGAAGGGCCTCATGGTCGATGGCGTAGTCTTGCTGGAGGAGCTTGTCCTCGTAGTAGAACGTATCCCAGGAGCGAATCTCGGCGTCGGCCTTGCCGGTTTCCTTGACCTTGATCGCGCGGAGGGCGGCGAGTTCGGCTTCGAATTTCGGCTGGAGTCCGCGGGAAAGGTCCTCGAGGAAATTGCGCACCGTTTTCTCGTTCTTTGCCATGCGGTCCTCGGTCTTGTAGTCGGCCCAGGTGGCATAGCCGAGGCGGTTCGCGATTTCGGCGCGGAGCTTCACCACCTTCTGGAGGACGGGAAGATTGATCGCCATGGCGTGGCGGCTGCGGGCGGAAAGCATCCGTTTCCGGGTCTCCTCGTTCTTCGCGAGGGTGAGCACTTTCGAGAAATGGGCCGCAATCTTGCCCGAGAACGCATACTCGTCGTCGCCGGTCTTCACGCTTTCGAGGAAATCGTCGGGCAGTCCCTCAAGTTCCGCTTTCGTGAACTTCTCGATCGTATCCGTCTCGCGGATGTTCTGGTCGAATTCGGTGCTTAGCTTGCTCACCTCCTTCTGCATGGCTTCAACATCGGTGCGGGCTTCCTTGGAGAGTTCGAAACCGCGGCGCTTGTAGGACGCCATCGTGTCCTGGAAAAGGCGCACCTCCTCTCCCTCGAGCGCGGGTCTGGTGTCCGCGTAGGCCTTGACCGCCTTGTAGATGTCCTCGCGGTAAGAAAAGCCGACCGCGAAATCCTGGAAGCGGACGAACTCCTCGGTCGCCACCTTCCTGAGTTCGGCATCCGTCGAGGTATTCTCAACGATACTGACCGGGTTGAGTCGTGTCTCGGCCCAGGAGTCAAGATCGTCGAAAACGCCCATCGTGGACTGGAAGGTGACTTTGGCCAGATCCTGTCCCGCGACCTGGTCGCCAACCTCGGTATAGCGGGCGATGACACCGTCGATAGTCTCCTTGATCGCGTTCGGCGTCGTCGGGAACGCGGGAATGGTCAGCGTGACCTTGTGTTGCTTCGCGGTTTCGGCGAAATCGGCGACGGTCTTGGCCGAAGCGGCGATGGCGGTGAGGCCCGCGGAGAAGCAGACGAGGACGGAAAAGGAAAGAAGTCTGGGGAGGCACATGCGGGGAGAGTAGCGCATGCGGGAAGGGATTTCTACCCCGGAATTGGAGTGCCCGCGGGCATGCGCGCAAAACCGGGGAATCCCCTCGCCATTCGGGGGCACCCCGGGTAGAATGGTGATTGTGATAAGCGCTTTCTTCGCCACGTGCCTCGCTCGTCGTCCGCTCCGTCGGAGGGAGGATCGTGAGGGAAAGCCACGATGCGAATGATGGCATTTCTCTCAGCGGGTATGGGGTTGATCCTGGTCGCGGTTGTCGCGCGGTTGGTTTTCTTTCGGGGGGCATTGCGCTCGCCCGTCGCGGTGCCGCCAACCGGAATCCTCGACATGCATTGCCACACGGCGGGGATCGGTGCGGGAGGGAGCGGGGCCTGGATTTCGCCGGAAATGCGGAACAACTGGAAGTTCGGGCTCTATTTGCGGGTTTTCGGGAGCGATGAGAAGACGCTGACGGCGCGGGGCGATGCCTTGCTGATGGAGATCATCGCGCGGTCGATCCGGGAATCGGTCCATGTGGACGGGGCGGTGATTCTCGCGCTGGACGAGCCGTATGATGCGGAGGGGCGGGTGGATCGCGGGATTGGGGAGGTTTATGTGCCGAACCGCTTTGTCGGGGAGACGGTGAAGGGATTTCCGGAACTGCGCTTCGGGGCGAGCGTGCAT
>JAHEDC010000494.1 GCA_024641425.1 Verrucomicrobiales bacterium
TTTACGCACTTGTGCTGGCATTTTACCTTGTGGAATAAGAATCGGCTAATTACCTGCGTTGGTTTTTCACAAATGACTTGCTTTTTTCGGCTTCCGGTGGGAGGTTTTGTTAACCGGATGCGGGGCTTTTCGGGGGGACTTTGGTCTTTTCCGGGCCCGGCGCGCTGGCTTTCTTTCACTTTTCCACCTCTTACCACCTCCATACAATGCCGATTTCGGGGCCCTCATCCTATCTTCCGGTTACGGATTCCTTCCTGGCCCACTGGGCCTCGTGCAATGCGACGCTGGGCGCGGCGGGGCCGCTGCTCCTCTCGGACGGGGAGGCGGTGGCGGACTTGCAGGCGCTGCGCGCGACGCTGGCGGCGCAGCGGACGGCGGTGGAGTCGGAGCGGAACGGCCGGGAGTTCGCCCGGGCGAACATCGAGATCCGGAAGGCGGCGCTGCTGGAGCGGCTGAACCAGTTCAATACGACGATCCGCTCGCTGGACTCGACGGGGCTGTGGACGAATCTTCTGCCGAAGGCCTTCGGCCAGGGGGACGCGCCGGGGAAGGTGGAGGACGCGCTGGATGACATCGCGGACGCGTGGGACCGCTACGAGGCGGCGGAGTCGGCGGTGACGCTGCCGGGCGGCTACGAGCTGCCGGCCTTCCAGACGGATCTGGCCGCGCTGAAGGCGGCGTTCACGGCGTATTCTTCCGAGGACAACGGCCTGAAGCTCGCCCGCAGCCGCCGGAACCTGACGCAGGACGCGATCTATCCGATCCTGAAGAAGTACCGGGTGCGGGTGGAGGCGGTCTTCGGCGAGGATTCGGCGGAGACGGCGAGCCTGCCGCGCCTGACGCCGCTGCCGGGCCACACCCCGCCGCCGGCGGTGCTGGAGGCGGTCTACAATCCCGCGACGGAGCAGGCGGATGTGGTCATCACGCAGCCGGACGACGAGGCCGCGACGGAGGTGGAACTGCTGGCGACGGTGGGGCCGGAGTTCGAGGAGGACGACGCGACGTCGCTGGGCGTCTTCCCGCGGGGGGACGGGTCGCCGATCGCGGTCTCGACGGCGCTCGGGATGGCGCTGCCGCTCGGCGCGGTGAGCCTGCGGGCGGTCGTGCGCACGGCGGAGGGGAACGAACGCTCGAGCAATGTGGTGACGGTGACGCGGCCGGCGGCGTGAGGGGGGCCCGAATCCCGGATTCCGCGGGGCGCTGTCCGGTTTCATGGCCTTGTCCGCGATCGAGAGCCCGGCGGATGGAGCCGCGCGCATCGTGGGGCGCGCTCCGGCCGGCGATGGCACGGGACTTTTCCCCGGTTCCCGAGTCCGTTATTCGTTCCCCCTTTTCTCCGGGTGCTTCGCGTGCAGCCGTGCCCAGTAGTCCTTCCAATACCCGTCGTAGTAGTCCTGCGCCGCGAGATCGATGTGCCCGGGTTTCTCCACCTTGGGGGCCGTCGCCGGATCGTAGCCGGCCAGATGGCCGGTGCCGGCGCGGAGGCGCGGGGAAACGAAGCGCCAGTCGGAATCGCCCAGCACGTCGGCGCAGAGCCGCGCCAGTTCCGGGTCGTAGGCCTTGAGCTGGGCGCGGGTGTGGAGGTGGTTGTGGTCGTGATCCATCGTCCGGTTGGTGTCGTACCAATCCTGGAGGCCTTCCGCCCAATACTCGGCGCGGCTGGCGAGCGCGTAGGTGTTCTTCGGCCCGCCGAAGACGATGAGCACCTTGTCGTCCGCGGTGACCCGGACATCGGAGCGCGCGGGCCCGCCGTTGACGAGGATGTCTCCGCCGTCCAGGCAGGCGCGGAGGAAGTCGCGCCCCTGCTCCGGAAACGATTCCGCCAGGGCGTCGAGCAGACTGACGGGCGTGGCGCTTTTCACCCGCCGGAACCGCTGCGCGGCGTAGCCGTCCTGATACAGGCCTTTTTCCTTCGCGTTTTCGAAGGCCGCCGTGAGCCGGTCGCTCAGCGCCTTGTCGAAGCCCGCGCCGTCGATGACGTGCCCGAACTCGTGGATGAGGATGCTTTCCAGCTGCATGCCGCCCTCGTACTCGAGCACGTCCTCCTCGGAGAAGAGCACGACCTGGCGCCCGTCGACCCTGGTCAGAAAGCCGCGCTGCCGCCAGTTGTAGAAGTCGAGCTCCTTGCCCGTCTTGTCGGAGGCGAACTGCGGCACGTCGGAAGTCAGCTCCCGCTGTCCCACCAGGACGCAGAGGACCTTCTTGTCACGGATGCGTTGGGCGACCTCCGGCCTGATGCTGCGCATGACCCCGTCGAACTGGAAGGCCGCCTCGAGAAGGACGACATCGGGCACGGCGGCCGAGGTGGCGATGAGGATGCCCTGCACGGGCGTCGCCTTCTTGTAGAACGCGGGGTCGAGGCCGTACTCGGCGGCTTGCTCCGGCGAGACCGGCCCCACCTCGAACTCCGCGCCCGGCGCGGCGGCTCCCAGGGCAAGGGTCACAAGCAAATGGACGGCAGGAAGGGGAAGGGTTTTCATCGCGGCAGGGAGCGGGCGTTTCCGCATCGGGCGGGGTTGGAGGCAGGATACGGGGGAAGTCCCGTTTCATGGAACCGATCTGAGCGTGGATCGCCGGAGCCTTCAAGCCCTATCTCGCCGGGAACGCGGGATCCGCCGATTTGGGTTCCGTTCCGGTTTCCCTTCTCCCGATCGCGTGCGACCTTCCGGCTTCTTTTCCCCCTTCCCGTCGATTCCATGCGCTCCGCTGCCCTCATCCTCCTGTCGCTGGTCGGTTCGTTGTCCGCCCGGCAATCCCCCTACGACGATGTTCCTCCCGCCGATCCGCCCTACTATCGCATTCGCTACGAGGCCTCCGGGGAACCCGGCGGACTCGTCTTCCCCGTGAGTTACACCGTATGGATTCCTCCGGGAGTCACGGCCTTGCGCGGCCTCGTCGTGCACCAGCACGGCTGTGGCGAGGGTTCCTGCAAATCCGGCCTCACCGGCGCCTTCGACCTGCACTGGCAGGCGCTGGCGGGGAAGCACGACTGCGCCCTGATCGCGCCGGCCTACGAGCAGCCGGAGGCCGCCGACTGCCAGAAATGGTGCGATCCGCGCAACGGCTCCGACGCGGCCTTCCGGAAATCGCTCCTCGACCTGGGATCGAAGTCCGGGCATCCCGAGCTGGCGACCGTGCCGTGGGCCCTGTGGGGACACAGCGGCGGCGGCCACTGGGCAGGCGGCATGGTGCTGCTGCATCCCGAACGCGTTGCCGCCGCGTGGCTGCGATCCGGGGTGCCGCTGCTTGAGAAGAACCCGGAGCGTGCCTCCATCAGGACGCACGCCGTTCCCGAGGCGGCCCTCCGGGTTCCGCTGATGTGCAACCTCGGCACCCGGGAGGGCGTCACCGAGAAGAACGGCCGCTTCGCCGGTGTCTGGCCCGCGAACGAGGTCTTCTTCACCACCCTGCGCTCCCGGGGCGGCCTCATCGGCGTCGCCGTCGATCCCCTCACCGCGCACGAATGCGGCAATCAGCGCTACCTCGCCATCCCGTGGCTCGACGCCTGTCTCTCGGCACGTCTGCCGGAAAAACCCGGAGGGTCCTTGAATCCGATGCCCGCCGGGGACGCCTGGCTCGCACCACTCCTCGGCACCGAGGCCGTTCCCGCCGCGACGTTCTCCGGAAAGAGGGAGACCTCGGTCTGGCTGCCGAACGCCGCCATCGCCGGGGCCTGGACGCACTACGTGAAGGACACCGCCATCCCCGACCCGACCCCGCCTCCGGCACCGACAAACCTTCGGGTGCGGGACGGCGGATTGACCTGGAACGCCGAGGCCGATCTCGAGAGCGGCCTCTCCCACTTCATCATCATGCGGGACGGCGAGCCCATCGCCACCGTGCCCGGGCCATCGAAGAACCCCTTCGGGCGCCCCCTTTTCCAAGGACTCCAATACAGCGACACCCCCACCCAGCCGCTGGTGGAAATGCGATTCAACGAACCGGGGATCGAAGCGGACAAGGCGCACCGGTTCCGCGTGATCTCCGTGAACACCGCGGGTTTGAAATCGGAATAGGGGAAGCGCCCGGACGACCCGTTCCAACGTCGCCGGCCGGCATTCCGCCGCGTCCACCGGTTTCCACTTGCCAAATCCGCGCCACTCGCCGAAGATTCCACCCCTCGCCCGGAAGGCCCTGTCGGCCGGACGAGCCATGGACGGGCCGTAGCACAGCTTGGTAGTGCGCTTGACTGGGGGTCAAGAGGTCGCAGGTTCGAATCCTGTCGGTCCGACCATTCTATCCTCACCACGCTTCCCCGGGGGGATCTTCGGGATTCAGTTGATTCGAGGGATTCGTTTCCTCCGCCCGCAATCTCCGGTCGATGAGGAAGGGTCCGAAGGGAAGGAAGGCGGCGACGAAGGGGACGAGCGCCTTCCGGATGCTCCAGCGGTGAACCCGTTTCACCTGAAATAGGGCAAGGCCGTAGAGGAGGAAGAGCACGCCATGGGCCATGCCGACGACGGAAACGGCCTCCGGCTTGCCGGCCAGATACTTGAGAGGCATGGCAACGCCGAGGAGCAGGAGGAAACTCACGCCTTCGAGCGTGCCGATCATTCGAAGCCGACCGATGGGAGAACGGAGCATGGCCGGAGTCTCATGCGTGATCGTCCGGTGTCAAGCCGCCAGCCCGGCCTTGACCGTGATCGCGCGGTGAACGGGGACCGGTGGCGTTCGGTGGAGGCAGGCCGCGGCTTTTTCCTTTCGCGTTCCGGAGTCGGGCCGTTACATTGGCCGCGCATCCCGTTTTCCCATGGCCACGCCGACCTCCAGAAAGAAATCCGCCGCGAAACCGACCCTCGATTTCGGGCACGCCTGCGCTG
>JAHEDC010000495.1 GCA_024641425.1 Verrucomicrobiales bacterium
GAATACTCGATCGAGACTCCGGTCGGAACTGTCCGTGCGATGCTCCACGAGGACGGCTCTGTCACGATCAGGAATGTGCCTAGCTACAGGCATGCGAAAGGAGTGTCGGTCGAAGTGGATGACCACGGTACCGTCACCGGCGACATCGCCTGGGGTGGGAACTGGTTCTTCTTGATTGAAGATCATCCATTTGAAATCGAGCCGGCTTCGATCGCCGAAATGACGGCGTTTACATCCGCAGTTATGGAAGCTTTGGGGCAGGAGGGCATAACCGGACGGGATGGAGCAATGATCGACCATATCGAACTCTTTTCTCCGTCCGAAACAGCGGACAGCCGCAACTTTGTGCTGTGCCCGGGAGGCGAATATGATCGGAGTCCCTGCGGCACAGGGACCAGCGCGAAGGCCGCCTGCCTTTACGAGGAAGGCAACCTGAAAGAGGGCGGGATCTGGATACAGGAGAGCGTTCTGGGCAGCCGTTTCGAAGCATCTGTCGAGATCATCGACGGGAAGGTCGTCCCTTCCATCCGCGGGACGGCTCACATAGTTTCCAGATCCGAACTGATCGTCTCCGAAAAAGACCCGTTCCGCTTCGGGATCCCGCAGGAAACTGAATGACTTACGATGTTGCGATAATCGGCTCGGGAATCGTCGGAGCCGCGTGCGCGGACCGGCTGGCCTCCGAAGGCCTTTCGGTCGCGGTGATCGACGGTCCCGATCCTGTGTCCGGCGCGACCGCGGCGGGCATGGGCCACATTGTCGTGATGGACGACAGCGAGGCGCAATTCGCGCTGACATCTTATTCGCAAAAGCTCTGGGATGAACTCGCGGACGAACTCCCTGCGGAGTCGGAATTCGGCCAATGCGGAACATTGTGGATCGCTGCTGACGCCGATGAGCTGGCGGAGGCGGAGCGCAAGCTCGCGAATTACACGGAAAGAGGGGTGCGAGCGGAGATCCTCGACGAAAGATCTCTTCGGGAAGCGGAACCCGGACTTCGCGAGGGCCTTGCCGGCGCACTCTTGGTTCCTGGAGATTCGGTCGTGTACCAGCCGTTCGCTGCCGTGTTCCTCTTGAACCGAGCGGTTTCGAAAGGTGCGAAAGTGATCGGGCCGACCGTCGTTTGTTCAATGGGCGATGGAACCATGGAAGACTGGAGCGGAGAGGTCATATCCGCCGAAGCGGTCGTCCTCGCCGCAGGATGCGGAAGCCGCGACCTCGTACCTTCGCTGGATATCAAACCGCGGAAAGGACATCTGGTAATAACCGGTCGGAGCGAATCCAAGGTAAATCATCAACTCGTGGAACTCGGCTATATCAGATCGGCACACGGGACGGATGAGGACTCGGTCGCGTTCAACATACAGCCGAGGATCACCGGACAGCTTCTGATCGGATCTTCCCGTCAGTTCGGCGCGGAAGACGATTCCGTCGACTTAGAGATCGTCGGCCGGATGATGAAACGGGCGATTGAATATTTTCCTCCTGCCGCGGCCTCGCATGCTACTAGGATCTGGACCGGATTCCGGCCGGCGACTCCCGATGGTCTGCCGTATATCGGAAAGATCTCCGGTTATGAAAAGGTTTTCGCAGCGACCGGACACGAGGGACTGGGTATAACGACGTCTCTCGGCACGGCCGCCTTGATCGCGGACGAGATCAGCGGCCGCGAATCCGTAATTCCACGCGAACCATATTCACCGTCAAGGACCGATGGCTGACGAAACCAAATTTAGTATCAGGATCAACGGAGAAGATCACAGAACGACCGCCGGAACTACCGTTGCGGCCGCGTTGTTGAATAACGGCTTTGCCGCCTTTAGAACTTCGGTGACAGGTGAATCCAGGACCCCTTTGTGCGGAATGGGCATTTGCTTCGAATGCCGTGTGACGATCGACGGCGTGAGGAACGTACGCAGTTGTATCGAGCCCGTCCGCGACGGGATGGAGGTCGAAACCGATGGCTGAAAGGCGGACAGAGATACTTGTCATCGGCGGAGGCCCCGCGGGACTGGCGGCGGCAAATGCAGCCTCTTCACGCGGGAAGCGGGTGACGATCATTGACGAGAATCCGGACTTCGGAGGCCAGATCTGGCGCGCCGAGAAACGAGAGCTCTCCAGCATGTCGAAAGAGTTGATCGATTCGCTCGAGAAAAATGGCGTCGAAATGATCCCCTCCTCCACCTGCGCCGCGTCCCTTCCCGATCAAAAGATCCTCGCCCTTTCGCAAGGCATAACGTTCCCGGTAGCGTACGAGAAGATCATCATCGCGACGGGGGCGAGAGAACGCTTTCTGCCTTTCCCCGGATGGACGCTTGCCGGCGTTTTTGGAGCCGGAGGCCTGCAGGCGCTGGTCAAAGGAGGCTTTGACGTTGCGGGAAAACGTATCGTGATAGCGGGAACGGGGCCTCTGCTTCTCGCTGTCGCGGCCTATCTCAGAAGAAAAGGCGGGGACGTACTTTTTGTCGCCGAGCAGGCGCCATTGCGAAGTCTTGCGCGCTTGGGGATCGCTGCTCTCAGGATCAAGGGAAAGGTCTCGGAAGCGATCAACCTGAAAAGGAACCTTCAGGGGGTCTCCTACCGTACTTCCTCGATCATCACCAGAGCGGCCGGTGACAATGCCCTAAGAGAAATCTCGATCCGCCGGCACGGAAAGGAATCGACCGTCAAATGCGATCTTTTGGCGATCGGATACCATCTGGTCCCGAACACGGAAGTAGCCGGGATGCTCGGATGCGCGGTCACGAAAGGAGCCGTCCTCACTGACGAATTTGAGAGAACAACCGTGGAAGACGTGTTCTGCGCGGGCGAGCCGACAGGCATCGGAGGGCTCGATCTTTCTTTGATCGAAGGGAAGATCGCGGGCCTGGCCGCCGCGGGCATCTTGGAAGAGGCTGAACTCTTGTTCGCCGACGCGCTGAAGCACAGGACATTCGCGAGTGAGATGGAACGGGCTTTTCGTCTAAAACCCGAGTATTTGCGCGGAATCGCAACTGACGATACCATCGTTTGCCGATGCGAAGATGTTCGGTTTGGTGATGTGAAAGACTTCGGTTCTTTCCGTGATGCCAAACTTCAGACGAGGCTCGGAATGGGCTACTGTCAGGGCCGGGTTTGCGGACCCGCCTGCGGCGCGCTATTTGGATGGGATGAGAACAACAGCGTCAGGCCGCCAATCGTTCCGGTGACGATCGGCGAATTGGCAAAATTCGGAAATACTGGAGATTGATGAAATGAACTGGAATGGAGTGATGCCTGCCATCACGACGTGTTTTGACCAGCATCTGCAGATCGACCACGAGTTCACATCGAAGCACGTGAGCTGGCTTGTCGATCACGGATGCACGGGCATAGTGACGAACGGAAGTCTGGGCGAGGGCGGGGCGCTAAGCCTCGATGAAAAGATCGCGCTATGGAAGACCTGTGTTGGAGCAGTCGGAGAACGAGTGCCGATCATCGCCGCAATAGCGTCGATGAGCACCTCGGATGCGGTCGCGCAGGCAAAGGCCGCAGAGGCGGCGGGATGCGCAGGATTGATGGTTCTGCCGCCGTATGTCTATAAAGGCGACTGGCGGGAGATGAAAACGCATCTCTCGGCGGTGATCGGGGCGACGCCGCTTTCCTGCATGCTCTACAACAACCCGGTGGCCTACGGGACGGATTTCCTGCCCGATCAGATCGTCGAGATCGCATCGGAGCACGGGAATCTTGAAGCAGTAAAGGAATCAAGTACCGACGTTCGCCGCATCACCTGGCTGAAGGCGATCGACGAAGGGAGGCTTGAGGTTTTCGTCGGCGTTGACGATGCGATCGTCGAAGGCATCGCTGCGGGCGCGGTCGGCTGGATCGCGGGCCTAGTGAACGCGTTCCCCGCCGAATCGGTCAGGCTGTTCGAACTGGCGAGGGACGGCAGGCGCGAGGAGGCGAAGGCGCTGTACGACTGGTTCCTGCCGCTTCTGCGCCTCGACACGGTGCCGAAGTTCGTTCAGCTCATCAAGCTTGTGCAGGAGCAGATCGAAATGGGAAGCGGGCGCGTGAGGCTTCCGCGTATGGAACTGACGGGAACCGAACGCGAGGAGACTTTGAGGATCATCGGGCGCGCTCTGGCGACAAGGCCGAAGGCCGCCGCCGCATAGAAATTGAAAATTGATACTTGAAATTTGAAACCCCGGCACCTCCCGTCGGCACGAATTCTTTGCTCTATTTGCGCTTTTGCGGGAAATTCATATTCTTCTGTCTCATTCGGCACAAGTACTAGTTTCAGAGGTAGGTTCCCGCAAAGGCGCCAAGGCGCAAAGAAGAGGCGAGCGCTCACCATAGAAAATGGTCAATTGATCCCTGATCCATGGCACTTGAACTACTGATCCATGACATTTGAACTAAAAGGCACATCATTCATAGCAGGCGAACGCGGTTCGAAAACAGGCAAGACCTTTACAGCATTCTCGCCTGCGACCGGCGAACCGGTCGGACCGGAGTTTCATTCCGCTTCGCAGGAAGAATTGCAGGCTGCTGCCGGAAATTCTTCCATCGCTTTTTCGCATCTCTATCGAAAGACAGGAAAGGAAAAAGCGCGCCTCCTTCGAACCATCGCCTCGAACCTTGAAGAGCTGAAGGGCGAACTGGTCGAAAGGGCTTCGCTTGAGACAGGACTTCCGAACGCCCGATTCGAAGGAGAGACCGCCCGCGCCTGCGGACAGCTCCGTATGTTCGCTGATCTTGTTGAGGAAGGATCGTGGGTAGATGCGCGCATAGACTCAGCCGATCCGGGAAGAACGCCGATGCCGAAGCCGGACGTCCGTTCGTTGC
>JAHEDC010000496.1 GCA_024641425.1 Verrucomicrobiales bacterium
CGTTCCCCTTGAAGGGCATATCGTCCAGATTGATCGTCGCGTCGCCGATGGAAAACGTCTTCCCGGCCCTTTTCCCGACGCCGCTTCCGACGTCGGTATTGAGATACGTTTTCTGCGGGAGGAAATACTGGCAGGCCAGCATGACGGCGAGCCCCGCTCCAGCGACCAGTCCCGCCCCTATCAAAGTGCCAAGTCGCTGCCGGTCGAGCAGGCCGAGGCCGAGGCCGAGGACGGCAAGGAGGGCGCCGATGCTTCCAACGACATGGGTCGCCATGCAGTAGGGGCAGAAATGCTTCAGCTTGATCGCCTGGATGGCAATGAAGCAGGCGGCCGCACCAAGAATGAGGAGCGCGCAGGCGAGTGTCGCAAGGCGCCAGGCACCCAGCCCGCCCAGGCGCTTTCGCTTCGCGATACAAACGAGGAGCGACGCGTAGACGAGCAGGGCCGGTACGGTCACCGGGACGCCGGGAAGCAGATAGGCGAAGCGGCTTTTCAATACGACATCGCAGCCCGAGCCTTCGCCGCAACCCGCCACCGGGCCGTTCTTGAGAGCGACAAACAGCAGATAAGCGGCGCCGAGCATCGCCAATGCGAGCAGCCCGACGGCCATCCGGATGAGAAGGGTGTTTTCCTTGGATCTTGGCGTATTCATTTTTCTGGTTTTGATAGGGCGGCGGCGTAGGCGACGGCCTCACGGGCGAAGCGTTCGGCGAGAGGTTTGAGTTTTCCCTGGAAGAGTAACCCGATGACGAGCGGAGGAAAACCCGTAAGCGGAATCTTGCGTACCCGCTCGTCGTACTTCATCGAGGGAATATCCACGAAGAGCCCGATCCCGTAGCCGCGGGCGGCGTAGGACACGACGAGTTCGAGCGAGTTCACCTCGACCGTCGGCTGCCAGCGGAGACCGCGCTTCTCCAATTGTTTCTGGAAGATCAGATTGATCGTCTCATGCGGCTGCAGCGTGACGAGAGCCTGCTCGATGACGGGCGATTTTCCGTGCAGGTCGGCGAATTTCCGGATCGGCGAATCCTTCGGCACTAGAAGAACAAGCGGTAACCGAAGCAATTCCTTCGTCTGGATGCCGGGCCCCGAGCGGGCGTGGAGGAGAGAGACGGCGACATCGATCTCCTGCGTGCCGAGCAAGGCGTCGACCTCGGTGGGCACGACTTCACGCAGGGTCAGGCGCAGGTTCGGATAGACGGCGCGGAGTTTCTCCAGGACATCGGGGAGATGCGTGTTGAGGACGGCGGCGGACGCGGCGAGCCGGAGGTGGCTGCCTTCCTCGCCCTTCAGACGCGCAGCCACATTGGGGAGCTGCGCAAAGAAGGGGCCGATGAAGGCGTAGAGCTCGTCGCCCGCCGGAGTGAGCGCGAAAGGACGTCGATTGAAGAGCTTCAATCCGAGCTCGCTCTCGAGCTGGAGAATCTGCCCGCTCACCGCCGGCTGCTGGATTCCGTAGGGCATCTGCCGAACCGCAGGGGTAATGCCGCCGTGTTTGGCGACGTAGTAGAAGAGTTCGAGGTGATGGACGTTCATGGAAATGGGGGCACCCGGTATCGATGAAACCGATAATGGATTCAGAATAATTGATATGATGGATTTCATCCAGCGATTATCGTGGGAACATGTCATTCGAAGCTGAATTCCAAAGCATTCTCCGGAAGCAGGAACAACTCCGCGTCTCCCTGGCGGAACTGGACATGGAGCTGGCGCGTCTCTGGGACGCCATGGAGGCAAGGAAGGCTGCCGTTCTCCCGGAGTGGGAGAAGGCCGAGGAACCGCCTCCCATTCCTGCTTACGTGAATCTGGTGCCGGAACCGAAGGAAGAAATCGTGCTTGCCGCCGCCCTCGAAACAAGCGCCGAAACTCCGGAGGCAGCACCCCAACCGTTGCCGGCCTTCCATCGCCCCGAACCCGAAATCATGGCGGCCGGAAGCGCGGATGAGAATGGGCAACTCGAGATGCGGCTCGGCACCTACTGGTTCGTCCGCGTCGGCGTGCTCATGCTCCTCACCGGTTTCGTCTTCCTCGCCAACTACGCCCGCGAACATTTTTTCAATGCCTTGCCGCCGGTGGGCAAGGTCAGCATCCTCTACGGTCTCGCCGGCACCCTGCTCGGCGTCGGACTCTGGCTGGAACGGGGACGGGAGGAACTCCGGAATTTCGCCCGCGTGCTCGCCGCCGGCGGGGTCGCGGCGGTCTATTACACGACCTTCGCGGCCTACAAGGTCGAGACCCTGCGCGTGATCGAGAGTCCTCTTGTCGCGGGCTTTCTGCTCCTCTTCTGGGCCGTGGTCATGATCGGGGTCGCCCAGCGAAGACGGTCGCAATCGCTCGCGCTCATGGCCATCCTCATGGCCTATTTCACCTGCGTCATCATCGACCGGGCCACTCTTTTCTCTCTCTTCTCCGCGCTCTTGCTCACGGGGGCCGGGATCTTCCTTCTCCTGAGGAACCGCTGGATCGCGGTCAGTTTCGCAAGCCTCGCCGGGACTTACCTCACCTTCGCCTACTGGCGCTCGCCGCAACTCATCGAATGGATGAGCGGTCTGAAGCCGGAGCTCGGTAACTTCTGGGCCGCCTACGCGTTCCTTCTCGGTTACTGGATCCTCTTCAGCCTCGCCGTCTTCGCCGCCCAGGCGGATGTCTTCACCGAGAAGCGGCGCACCCTCTTCGCCCTGCTGAACAACGGGGCGTTCCTCGCCCTGGGATCGCTCGGCATGCTCCGGCACTATCCGGACGACTACGGGGCCTTCCTGCTTGCGGCCGGAGCAGCCCTCGTCGCCCTCGCGGCGCTGGCCCGGAAGCGCTTCCATGATTCCGACCAACTCTGGCGCGGCTATCTCATCGGCGGCGTGCTCGTCATCACCCTCGGCGTGGTCATGCACTTCACCGGCTTCAATATCGCCCTCGTCCTCGCGGCGGAAAGCACCGTCCTCCTCGTTGCCTCCCGGAACTTCGGCATCTCTTTTCTCCGCGCCGCCAGCTTCGGCGTCGCCGGCCTGTCCGTCGCCTACGCGCTCAACAGCGAGTGGCGGATCTATCCGGGGCACGGGGACGGCGTTCCGCTTCTCGCCGCCCTTGCCCAATCGCTTTTCCTGATCGGAAACGGCTGGATCGCCCGGCGCGGACGCCCGCTCGACGCCCTCCGTCGGGGAGGAAGCTACGGCACCGTTCTCGGCCTCGCCGTCCTCGTCTTCGCCGCCGTTCCGGACCTTCCCGAACCCTGGCAACCGGCCCTGCTCGCGCTCGTCGCCCTCGCGGTGCCCTTCCTCTGGCGGCCCCTCGGGTTCCCCGAACTCGCCGTGTTCGGACAAGGGCTCACGGTGGTCGGCGGCTTGATCTTCCTCAACAGCCCGCAGGTCGATTCTCTCCTCGTCGCCGCCCTCCCCGTGTGGGGCGTGCCCCTCTTCCTCGCCTACTGGTGGAAAAGCCAGGCCTCCGTTTCCCTTCTCGATACAGAGACCCGAGGCGTTCTCCGCGACCTCCTCACCCTTATCGCGGTCATCCTCTCTTCGGCCTGGCTCTTGCGCGACGTCGTCGACACGAGAGCGCACTGGCTTCTCATCGGCCCGCTCCTCGGAGTCGCCGTCCTTGTCGCCGGGATGAGATCCGGCCTGCCCTCGCTGGCCGCCATCGGACAAGCCTTCACCGCCATCGGGATGTTCGCCTTCGCCTCGCAGATCGGCAAAGCCGGTTGGGCGATCACGCTCGTCCCCATCCTTCTCGCGGCCCCGGCACCCTTCCTTTTCGCAAGACTGCGCCCCGGCCCCGACTTCACCCCTCGCGATAGCGCCGAGGTGGCGATGGGCACCTTGCTCTGGCGGATCGTCCACTTCCTCCCCGCCGCCGCCCTCGTCCTGACCTTCGCCTGGGTGCTCGAATACGTGAACGCCGCCTGGCACGCCCTCACCTTCGCCGGACTCGCCCTCGCGTTCGTTCCCCTCACCCGGAGATCGACGAGCCCCGTCGTCGTCATCTACGCGCTCGCCACCCTCGGCATGGGCCTCATCGTCTGCGGCAAGGATTTCCTCAATCCGGGGCCCTATGGCTGGCAACTCGGTGTCTTCTGTCTCGCCCCCGGCCTGCTTGGCTATTTGTTAGGGAAGGAACGCGCGGATCTGGGAGCCGGGCTTGCCGTCATCGCCGTCCTTCTCGGCTGGCGCTTCCTCTCGGGAGAAATCGCCGCGCGCACCGATGGCTTCTCCCTCACCGTCAGTTGGGCCCTCTACGCCTTCGTCCTCTTCGGCGTTGGCCTCGCCCTTCGCGAGCGCACTTACCGCTGGTTGTCTCTTGCCGTTCTCGGGGCCGCCATGATTCGCCTTCTCGCTTTCGATGTCTGGGCGCTCGAACCGGTGCCCCGCATCTTCAGCTTCATCGCCACCGGCCTCGTCTTGGTCAGTCTGGGATTTGTCTATAACCGCTATCAGGGCTTTATTCGGAAATATCTTTAAGCCCGATCATGCCCGACCGCTACCTCCGGAGAGTCATCCTCTTTCTCGCCCGCTTCCTTTACCGCATCCGCATCCGGGGCTCGGGCCGCATTCCGGATCACGGCGGCGTCCTCGTCATCGCGAACCACGTCAGTTACATCGACGCCCTGTTCGTCTCGGCGGCGTGCTCCCGTCCGGTGCGCTTCCTGGTCTACGAAAGCTTTTTCCGCAAACCGCTCGTCGGACCCATCCTCCGCTATTTCGGGGCCATTCCCGTCACCAGCACCCGTGCCAAACAGGCGCTGAAAGTCGCCGCCGAGTCGCTGAAAGCCGGTGAAGTGGTTTGCATCTTCCCCGAAGGCCAGCTCTCG
>JAHEDC010000497.1 GCA_024641425.1 Verrucomicrobiales bacterium
GGGAGCATCCGGAGGCGTCGCGGGAAGGAGTTCGGCTCTGGGCCCGAGGATTTCGAGAATAGCGGCGAGGGCGGCTCGGTTGATGGCGAGGTCGCTGAGGCTGTCCTTGCCGAGGGATTCGCTCAGGAGCGTCCGGATGGCCTGCTGGAGGTCGTTCTGGTTCAGCGACTCGACGAGGGTCGGCGTGGGTTCGTCGGCTGCGGAGAGAAGCGCGGGAACGAGGAGGCAGGAAAGGAGGAGGCCCGCGCGTCGGCTAGAGCGAAGGGCGGTGGTTGAGGGCGTCGGTGTCATGGTCGGGCCAGTGATGGTAGGAGCGGATGGCGTTCCAGACAAAAGCTTTCGCGGAGCGGACCGCCTCTTCGAGTTCCTCTCCCCGGGCGAGGCTGGCGGTGATGGCGGCGGAGTAGGTGCAGCCGGTGCCGTGGGTGCGGACGTCGGGAAGGAAGGGGGCGGCGACGGAGTAGCAGTGACCGCCGGGACGGAGCAGCCAGTCGATGCATGCTTCCGGAGCTGGCGTCCCGGCCTGGGGGCCGCCCTTCACGAGGACGGGGACGCCGAAGATGTCGACGAGTTTCGCGGCGGCGCTCTGGGCGTCGGTGACCTTTTCTCCCGGAGTCCCGAGGAGGACGGCCGTTTCGTCGAGATTCGGCGTGAGGAGGGTGGCGAGAGGAAAGAGGCGCTCGCGGTAGGCGGCGACGGCGTCGGGGAGGAGGAGGGAATCGCCGCTGGTGGCGACCATGACCGGATCGACGATGATCGGCGGGCGCTTGGCGGCGGGAAGCGCTTCGAAGAAGGTCGCGACGGCCTCGATGTGCGGGGCGGAATAGAGCATGCCGGTCTTGACGGCGGCGATGGGAAAACCCTCGAAGAGGACGCGGAGTTGTTCGGTGAGGAGATCGGGCTGAACGGCTTGAATCTGGGTGACGTGTCCGGGGATCTCGGCGACGACGCAGGTGACCGCCGTGAGGCCGTAGACATCGAAAGACTGGAAGGTCTTGAGGTCGGCCTGGAGCCCCGCGCCGGCGGAGCAATCGGAGCCAGCGACGGCCAGGACGGCGGGAGGGGCAGAGGGACTAGTCACGAAGGACTAATGACGAACGAAGTCTGAATGTCGAACGCGTAGTTGTGCGCCTTCCTGTTGACCGTTGCCCCTTGACCGTTGACTCTCCCCCCATGTCCAAGTTTCAGGAAACGATCGCATCCAGTATCAAGGCGCTCGAAACGCTGCACGGGATCGAGCCCGCGTTCGACGCGGCTGTGACCATGCTGACCGGATCGCTGCGTGCCGGGGGGAAGGTGCTGGTCTGCGGGAATGGCGGGAGTTCCGCCGACGCGGCCCATTTCGCCACTGAGCTGCTCTGCCGCTTCGAGAAGGACCGCCCGTCGCTGGCAGGGATCTGCCTGGCGGCGGATGCCAGCTTCATGAGTGCGACGGCGAACGACTACGGCTTCGATTACGTCTTCGCCCGGCAGATCGAGGGACTCGGTCGTGAAGGGGACGTCTTAGTCGGAATCTCAACGAGCGGGAATTCGTCGAATGTGCTCGCGGCCTTGCGCGCCGCGAAGGAAAAAGGCCTGCGGACGCTCTCCATGCTCGGACGCGACGGAGGAGAAGCCGCGGGGCTTGCCGAGGTGGAATTGATCGTTCCGGTGGCATCGACGGCGCGCATTCAGGAGGCGCAGAAGGTGCTCATTCACGCGCTCTGTGACGGGATCGAGCGGGAATTGTTTGGCGAACTGTAAGTTGTGTTGTAGAACGGAGGCTCGCTTTTATTTTCCAAAACTGACATCCATACCGCCATGAAAGATCCCATTCGAGTCGCAGTCACCGGTGCCGCCGGCCAGATTGGTTATTCCCTCCTTTTCCGCATCGCCTCCGGTGCCATGTTCGGCGACGACCAGCCGGTGAGCCTGAACCTGATCGAGATCGAGCCCGCGATGGGGGCCCTTGAAGGCGTGGCCATGGAACTCGACGACTGCGCCTTCCCACTCCTCCGCGATGTCGTCCAGACCTGCGATCTGAACGTCGGTTTTGCGGACGTGAACTGGGCCCTGCTCGTCGGCAGCGTCCCGCGGAAGGCGGGCATGGAGCGCGGCGACCTGCTCGGGATCAACGGCAAGATCTTCACCGGCCAGGGCAAGGCGATCAACGACAACGCGGCCAAGGACGTGCGCGTGCTCGTGGTCGGGAATCCCTGCAACACGAACTGCCTCATCGCGATGAACAACGCGCCGGACGTGCCGGACGACCGCTGGTTCGCGATGACCCGTCTCGACGAGAACCGTGCGAAATCGCAGCTTGCGGCCAAGGCCGGGGCGCACGTGAGCGAGGTTTCGAACCTGACGATCTGGGGCAATCACTCGGCGACGCAGTATCCGGATTTCGCGAATGCCCGGATCGGCGGGAAGCCGGCGGGTGAGGTCATCTCCGACCGCGCGTGGTTGGAGGGCGAATTCATCGCCACCGTTCAGCAGCGCGGGGCGGCCATCATCAAGGCCCGCGGTTCGTCCTCGGCGGCTTCGGCGGCGAATGCGGTCGTCGATACCGTGCGCGGCCTCACCACCGCGACGGCGGAGGGCGACTGGCACAGCGTCTGCGTCTGCTCGAACGGCGAATACGGCATCGATAAGGGTCTCATCGCCGGGATGCCGGTGCGGGCCGACGGCAAGGGCGGGCATTCGGTGGTCGAGGGCGTGGAGCTGGGTGCCTTCGGGCAATCGAAGCTCGATGCGACGGTCGCCGAACTGCGCGAGGAGCGCGGCATGGTCGCCGATTTGCTCCCGTAGGGCCGCCTCTTTCGGGGAGCGTAGAAATTCGTTGCACGGAGGGGGCTTTTGTCCTACCTATTCTGCCCTCCGCGCCGGGTGGGCTCACGAAGAGAATTGCATTGAAGGGCGCGAAGGAGTAAACGCCTAGCCACCAACCTGTTATGGACATCATCCAGAAGATCGAAAAAGAGCAAATGAAGAGTGACATCCCCGCGTTCAACGTCGGGGACTCGGTCAAAGTACACACGCGGGTTGTCGAGGGCGGCAAGGAGCGTATCCAGATTTTCGCCGGAATCGTCATCGCCAAGCGGAGTGCCGGGATCAACGCGGCCTTCACGGTGCGGAAGATCTCGAACGGCGAAGGCGTCGAGCGGGTTTTCCCCGTCCACAGCCCGAAGATCTCCACCATCGAGGTGACCAAGGCCGGCAAGGTGCGCCGCGCCCGTCTGCACTACCTCCGCGACCGCGTCGGCAAGCAGGCCACGAACGTCAAGGCCAATGCCGTCCAGCCGAGCAAGAAGCAGAACAAGCCGGCCGCTGCCGCGCCTGTCGCTGCCACCGAGCCGGAAGTTCCGGTCGAAGGCACCGCCGAATAAGGCGAGCGCCAGAAGTTTTCCAAGAAGCCGTCCGGTGCGATCCGGGCGGCTTTTTTGCGTTCAGGACTTCGGATCGGTCGCCCTTCGACCGCGCGTCCAGGCCACGGCCCAGATCAGGATAAGCCCGCCGCCGAAAACGGTGCCGGCAAGCTCCGCGAAGCGCTCGCTCCACGCTTCGGCATGGGACGGGCTGGCGGCGGATTTGGCGCTATGCTGTTCCATGAGGAAAATGCCGAGCGCCACCAGCGCGGTCAGGATTGCGGAGCCAAGGAGGGCTTTCTTCCACCATTTCATGGGCGTTTGGAAGTGGGGGGTGCGGTTACTTCGAATTCGGGGCTGACGATCAGGGTTCTGACGTCTGTTTTCATGTTCCTGACATGGATTTTCATACGGAAGATGCCGGTGGTTTTCGCGCGGATGAATTGCCGAAAGTCGAACACGACATTTCGCGACTTGCCGGGCTCGACGCGAATCCAGGGGGCATTGCTCGTGCCGGGGGTGTCATGGATTTCTCCGCTCCACGCGTCTCCGACTTTTTCTTCCAGGACAATGCTTGCGGGATGGACGTCGAGAATCTTTTGGGCATTGTTCTTTAACGACGCTACAAGCACAACACCGTTCGGCGCGATTTGCGGCTTGCCCAACTCTGCGCCGGGATGGAGGGGCGGTGCCTCGGGGCGAGAAGGCTTGCCCTCGGGATCGGCCCGCGAAGCGAGGGTCGGCGCTAGGAGAACCAAGATCAGGACAGAGGCGATGATGCGAATCGCGGATGGGCGGGAATTCATGACGGCGGTTCCTATCGCTCGAAACGTCCCGGAGTTGAGCCAATCGGTCAAGGGGATTCCAGAGGGGACTGTTGACGGCCCCGGGTTTCCGGTCGATGGCGTTTCATGCCCTGCGACTTCACTTTCGAATCCGCCGCCCGGGCCGCCGGTCACCGTGTCATCGCGGGGGTGGACGAGGCGGGGAGGGGACCGCTGGCGGGGCCAGTCGTGGCGGCGGCGGTGGTGTTGCCGGTGGGCGGGATTTCGTCCTTACCGGGGCTGAAGGGACTGGATGATTCGAAGAAGTTGTCGGCGGCGAAGCGCGACGCTTTATTTGAGAAACTCGTTTCCCCCGAGTCCGCCTCAGCTGGGCTGCGGTGGGCGTCCGGGGAAGCGACGGTGGAGGAAATCGAGCAGCTGAACATTCTCCGCGCGACCCATCTGGCGATGCGGCGGGCGGTGGAGGCCTTGCCGGAATGTCCCGGGCTGGCTCTGATCGATGGCTTGCCCGTGCGGGATTTTCCCCTGCCGCAGCAGGCGATTGTGAAGGGGGATGGAAAAAGCTTGTCCATCGCGGCGGCGAGTATTATTGCCAAGGTGACACGCGACCGCATCATGCGGGCCCATGCGGGCGAGTATCCCGCGTATGGCTTCGATGCC
>JAHEDC010000063.1 GCA_024641425.1 Verrucomicrobiales bacterium
GGCATGGTCGTCCCTCACGAATTCAACGAAGAGGAATCGGCTCGTCTCGCGGAGATCGCGGCCGCCCTCGCCGCCCGACTGAAAGCTTAAGACGCCCGCCCCCATGAACCGCCGCCATTTCCTCCAACTCGGCACGGCCGGACTTGCCACCGCGTCCGCCACCCGCTCCTTCGCCTACACCGAAGAATTCGGCGGCATGAAAAAGCGCGTCGGCCTGATCGGCACCGGCTGGTATGGTAAGGCCGACCTGCTCCGGCTCGTCCAGGTCGCGCCCGTCGATGTCGTCTCGCTCTGCGACGTCGACAGCACAATGCTCTCGGAAGCCGCCGATCTCGTTGCCACGCGCCAGGTTTCGAAGAAGAAACCGCGCACCTACTCCGATTACCGGAAGATGCTCGCCGAGAAGGATCTCGACCTCGTCCTCATCGCCACGCCCGACCACTGGCATGCGTTGCCGATGATCGCCGCCGTCGAGGCCGGGGCCGACATCTACGTGCAGAAGCCGATCAGCATCGACATCGCGGAGGGCCAAGCCATGCTCGCCGCCGCGCGGAAGCACGAGCGTGTCGTCCAGGTCGGCACCCAGCGCCGCAGCACCCCGCACCTCATCGACGCGAAGAACAAGGTCATCGCCGAAGGCAAGCTCGGGAAGATCGGCCTCGTCGAGATCTACTGCTACTACCATATGCGGAATGGCTCGAACCCACCGGACAAGACCCCGCCCGCGAACCTCGACTACGAGATGTGGACCGGCCCCGCGCCGATGCGTCCCTACAACGAGATCGTCCACCCGCGCGGCTGGCGCGCCTTCAAGGAATACGGGAACGGCATCGTCGGCGACATGTGCATTCACATGCTCGACATGGCACGCTGGATGCTCGACCTCGGCTGGCCACTCCGCGTCTCCTCCGCGGGAGGCATCCTCGTCCAGAAGAACGCCAAGGCCAACATCCCCGATACCCAGAACGCGGTCTTCGACTTCGGCGACCTCCAGGTCGTCTGGCAGCACCGCAGCTACGGCGACGCGCCCGATCCCGAATATCCGTGGGGCGCGACGTTCTACGGGGAAAAGGGAACGCTCCGCGCGAGCGTGAACCAATACGACTTCAAGCCCCGCGACGGCGGCCCGGCCCTCCACCAGGACGTGAAGATGGAACTGGAGGAATTCCCCGAGGACCAGACCGAGAAGGATCTCGAAAAGCACGTCGCCCCCGCCATCCGCGGTCACATGGAGGACCTCCTCCGCTGCATCGAAAGCCGCGGCAAACCGGTCGCCGACATCGAGCAGGGCCACATCTCCACCGCCTCCTGCATCCTCGCGAACCTGTCGCTCGACCTCGGCCGCACCCTCGCGTGGGACAGCGCCGCCGGGAAGATTGCCGGCGACGACGCGGCCAATGCCCGACTCGCGCGAGCCTACCGCGCGCCATGGATTCACCCGGCCGCTCCGCAGTAGTCGGTCACTCCTCCCCGAAGAGCCACGCTCCCCCACCACCCGCGTCACCCGCTCCCGCCCCGAAATCAAAGATAAACCCGCCGCCACCCATCAGAAAGGGCGCAACCTGGTCGCGGACGAATTCCTTCTTGAGGCGGTCACCGCCCGTCGTCGCGACCGACGCGTCCCACGGCATCATCAGGATCTTTTCCTGATAGAGATTCCCCGTTGCCGTGCTCGCGCCCGCAGGCACCGCGCACTCCGAATTCGTGAAGAGGGTCAGGCTTGCCTTTACCCTTTTCAAGGCCTTCGTCAAATCGCGGCCATCGTCGATGGTGGCCCCGAGCAGGACAACGTTATCCACCTTCACCGATTCGGGCAGGGCCTCGAGCGCGTAAAGGACGACGTCGCAGCCCGCCGAAAACCCGATGATCTCCACCGGAGCGCCCGGAAACTCCTCCAGGCGATCCTCGATCTCCCAGGTCAACTCGTCCGCCCGCTTGCGCTTGTAGGCCACGCTTGCGTCGCGGTTGGCCTGAATTCCCGCTCCCTTTTCCCAGGTGAAAATCTCGCTCGTTCCCTGGTATCCCCCCTCCGTTAGCCCCTCCTTGACGCTCCCGGACCAATTCTTCTCCGCCGTCGCGCCACCGACTCCATCCAGATAGAATACGTACCCCTGCTCCGTTCCTTCCATGCCGTTGACCCTCGATTCCTGCTTCCCCGCCGACGTGCTCGCGCACCCGGCCGCGAAACTGAGGAAGGCGGGCAGGAGGAGGAGCGTGAAAGCACACTGGAAATGGGAAAAACGTTTCATATCAGGAAAGGGGCACGTCAACCTTTGGGGAAGATACGGGAACACCGGAAGGCGACTTACGGTCAAACCGCATCGAAGGTCAAGGACGGCCGAAAAAAGGGGATCCCTCACGGACGGGCCGCCTCGTAGAAACCCCGGATCTCGTCGACACCCAACGCGGACGCGAAAGTCGCGAACTCGTCCATTCTCCCGTTGAAATTCCGCAAGGGATCATTGCCACTGCTCCGCGGCGGAGCGGTCCAGTTTCCCAGCTGCGCGTCCCCGATCCGCAGGGGAAACCGCTCTCTGACCGGTTTCCTCGCGCGGTCGCCACCGGTCTCGAGCGGCAATCATCGGGAGGTTTGATCCCGAGATCCATCCGTCCGTCGGATTTTACCTGCCAGTGCATCTTCCCCAAATCGAACCCGTCCGTGAGCATGATCGAATTCAAAAGCCGGTCGTATCCGTCGACCCGGATCGAGGCCATGAGAGTAAGGGACTCGAACTCGCCTGGAACGAAAAAACGCACCTGGTCGGTCGGGCGTTTGAAATCAAGCGCCCGCTTTTCCGACCAGCGCCCCTCGGTGCAACGACATCCGACAATGGCTCCGTTGGTTCCCTCCGCCGCCCTGTTCTTCAACACCGTGGAGCCCTCCGAATGCGATTCGAAATCGAAATAGCTCACCAGATCGGGCCGCGCCAGCATCTTGTCCCGAAGTTCCCGCCATGCCCAGTAGCGCCCACTCCCGGCCTCCTCGTTCAATTCCGCCATGCGACGGGAATCCACGAATCGACCTTCCTCGGGACGGATACGGGTCCAGACGCGCCCCTTCCCGATGGACAACCCGTTCCCCCCTGTGACCTGCCACGGTTCTCCCGATGCCGCAACCGCCTCGACTTCGCCCTCGAACACATGAAGTCGCGCGCTTCCGGCGTCGGACACTTCCAACCCGAAGTCGGTTCCCAAATCGATGAAAGTCGCCTCTCCCGAAGTGATGGTGAATCCACGGGCCTGCGGCGGCACATGGGAACACACCTTCCCGTTGTAAAGCACACAGCGCATTGCCGAGACGATCCCCAGCCGCGCCGGGCCTTCAAGGACAATGTTGGCCCCGCTGACTAAACGAGTGCCTCGCGCTAACTTACTGCCAATCCAACGGATTTTGCCGCGAAAAAACGCCCCCAGCCGCAGCATGGTGGGGGCGAAATGATTCAAACACCGAGATTCCTGCGTCGACCTACCGGCGCCGACGCAGAAGGGCGAGCCCGCCGAGGAGTATCAGGGCAAGACTCCCGGGCTCGGGAACCTGGGCCGCGTTGAGACCGGCGAGTCCGCCCTGGTAGATCGCACTAATCTGGGCGCCTGAAAGGGCATTGTCCCAGACAGCGAGGTCGTCGATCTGTCCATCGAAATCGCGGTTTCCCCCGCAGCAGTCGTCATTGCCGATCTGCCACGAGCCGCCCGAGATCGCGCCGATCGGACCAATATCAGAGGCTGTCAGAACTCCGTTGATGTAGTTCTTGTGGGTTCCAGCCACCCCGTCCCAAACGAGCGCGATGTGGTACCAGCCTCCGGTCGCTTCAATCGTGGCGGGATTCGAGTCCACCCCGTTTCCCGTGCGGGAATCAAGGTGCGGCCCCGGATTGGGGGTACTGTTCCCGTTTTCCCACGAAAAGCCCCAGTTCTGGTTCCCCATGGCGGTCCCCGTCAAGGTCCCACGCGTGGTGAAAACGCCTTCGTAGGTCGTCCCGGTGAAACCATCCGGATTAATCCACGCCGAAAGAGAGAGGCCCGTCGCATTGACGAGTGTGGACAGGCTGCTCACGAGGAAATAGTTGTTCCCGGCCACAAGTCCGCTCAAGTCGGCCGCCCCGCCGACCTGCCCGGTTGTCCAGCTCAGCTCCGTGCTTACCCCGTTTTGCCAGACGGCGTTCAATCCACCGGACGAATCAGCAGCCGTCCCCCCGCTGGTTTCATCAAACGTCCAATGGTTGATGAGCGCCGCCTGGAGCGGACTGGCGGCCATTCCGAGCAAGGCTGCGATGGGGAGAATCGAAAGGCGTGTCTTCATATCAATGGTTCGGGAAGAGTGAATCTCAAAAGTTGGTATACGGCCACTCTGCATTTGTTTTACCCAGAATCGCCGCCGATGAAAAGAATTATTTCGCGCTAATCAATTCGAATTCAATTGGATATAAAACCAGGTCTCCGGGGCACCGGTGAAACGGGTGCTGGTGGTATAGGTCGTCGAATCCCCCATGGACGGGACGCCATCGGAGTCATCGGCCCAACCGCCTTGCGGGGTCGTGAGATCGTTGCTGAAAAATACGGTGTAGGTGGGCTTGTTGATTTCCGGCGTTCCGGGAGGGAACGGGTGCGAATTCCAGGTCAGGGTCACCGTGCCGTCCGGATTCCGGACAAAATCGGTGATGCGGAACGGAACCGGCTCCGTCGGCGGGACCCCGACCCCAGCCAAGCCGTTCAGATAGATCGCGCGGATGTCCTCGTCGCTGAGGGCCACATTCCACACGCTGACGTCATCGATCAAGCCGTTGAGCTCCCGTCCCCCGCAGCAGGGATCGTCGCCGATGTTGTAAGTGCCGACGGAAGCATAGACGGGATTGAGTCCAGTCGCCATGGTGCCGATGAGCACTCCGTTCAGGTAGCCTTTCCCGGTCGCGGTCACTCCGTCCGTCGTCCAGGTAATGGCGAGATGGCTCCACGCGTTGAGGGGAATATCGGGGGTATCGATCCCCGCACTGGCACCTGTCACCGCGTCCCCGGTCGCGAATCGCAGATCCCCGTGCAAGGGGGCGAGTTCGATGTTCAGGCCCCAGTTGAGATTTGGCATGCCATTCACCACACGCGTCGCGTAAATGCCGAAGTAGCCCCCCGTCGCCCGAGGCCAGACCCACCCTGTCATCGTGAACGCGGGAGTCGCCGCAGGCAGGGCGTCCGGCGCCAGCATTGACGAGGTATTGCCGAGGTCCAGCGCGCCCCCGATGCGCCCGTCGGGCGACCAGGCGACGGCACCCTGGTTCTGCTCCGCGTCCTGGATCCCGTCCATGATCGCCGAGTCCTTGGCCGTGGTTCCAGAGGTCTCGTCAAAGGTATAGAGCGCGACCAGCCCCTGCGACGGCAGCGGCGGCGCAGGCGGGCTCAGCGGGTTGGTGGGATCCGAGCCGTTCGCGATTTCGACGTTGTCGTCGATCGTGTCCCCGTCGGTGTCCTTCTTAAGGGGATTGGTGATGAACCCATCGGTTCCCGCGACCACTTCCTCCGCGTCGAGAATGGTATCGCCGTCGGTGTCGGCGACGAGCGGATTGGTAAAGTAGACATTCAATTCTTCCCTGTCCGTCAGGGTATCCCCGTCGGTGTCGGGATTCCGGGGATCGGTGCCCGCCTGCCGCTCCTGCGCGTTGGTTAGGCCATCGGGGGCGAGGGCTCCACCGATCACCCCCCCTATCCGGTCCACATCCTGGTCCGCATCCGCGACATCCTTGTCGAGGAAGCCCGGGAACATGTCCTCGTAATCGTTCGGCATCCCATCGCCATCGTTGTCGGTCGGCCCGCTGATCCCGAGAGGGCTTTTCGTGCGGGCGAAGAGATCGGCGACGTCCTGCTCGGTCAGCGCCTGGTCCCAGACGGCCAGATCATCGACCGCCCCGTCGAAATCCCGGGTTCCCCCGCAACAGTCGTCATGGCCGATATGCCAGATGCCGCCGGACAAGGTTCCCACCGGTCCGGCAGCGGAAGTCGCCACTCCATTCAGGTACTGGGTGTGCGTGCCCGCCACTCCGTCCCACACCAGCACCACATGGTGCCAGCCCCCGTTCACTCCGGCACCCACCTCCATCGCTCCGGTGGAATCGAGGCCATTGCCGGTGCGGGAATCAAGATGGGGCAGAGGATTGGGCGCACTGTTGCCATTCTCCCAGGAAAACCCCCAGTTCAGGTTTCCAATCGCGGTTCCCGTAACCGTCGCCCTGGTGGTGAACAGACCCTCGTAGGTCGAGCCTGTGAAGGCGTCCGGACGCGCCCACATCGAGATCGTCAGGCTTGTCGCATCCACGAGTCGCCCGGTGAGATCGACCCGGAAGTAATTGTTCCCGGCTGTCTGCCCCCCAAGATCGGCGGCCCCACCCACGATTCCCGTCGTCCAGGCCAAATTCGCTCCGGCATTCTGCCATGTCCCGTTTCGTCCGCCAATGGAATCATTCGCAGTCTCGCCCGACGTCTCGTTGAAGGTCCAGTAATCGAGGAGATTGGCTTGCGCGTCGCGCCCGGAAATCACGATCGAGGAGAGCACAATAGCGGCCGAAAAGAGAATGGGTTTCATGGGGATTTGGATGTTTCGATTTCCACGAGTGAGAGGAATTCAAGAGGGTTTGTCAACATCGATCAACTTTCTCCTACTTCCTCCCGGGCGGGAATTGCCCACGAAATTCATCTATTCCTGGAAAAAACAGGGGCGTTCAAGGCGATGAGTCGTCTCCACCGAGCGACCGAATTCCTCGTAAGCGGCAGTAAGTGGCTTGCAACCCTTGCGCTGGCCCGCGATCCTTAGCTCTCCCTCATGCCCTTCCAACGCCCCCTCCGCATCGTCGCTCTTTTCGCCCTCGCCTCGCTTTCCGAAGCGCAGGCCGACCTCGTCCTCAACGAGGTTCACTACGACTCTGACCCGAAGGTCGCGTTCATCGAGTTCGTCGAACTCCTCAACACCGGCCCCGATCCGATCGAGCTCTCGGGCTGGGCGTTCACGAGCGGTATCAGCGTCGCCTTCCCCTCCGACGCTACCCTCGGAGCAGGGAAATACCTTCTCCTCGCGGAAAACCCCGCCGCCCTCGCCTCTGGATTCACCATCCCGGCGGGCACGCAGGTCTTCCCCTACTCCGGCTCGCTCTCGAACGAGGGCGAGAAGCTCGAGATCCGCGCGGCCGACGGAAGCCTCGTCGACAGCGTCGACTACCGCGCCGAATTCCCGTGGCCGATCGCCTCGAATGGCGAGGGAAGCTCGATGCAGCTCCTCAACGCCGCGCTCGACAACGATCTCGGGGGCTCGTGGCGCGCGGCCCTTCCCACTCCCGGCCTTCCGAACAGTGTCTTCGCCGCCAACGCCCCTCCCGCCATCCGGCAGGTCAATCACACGCCCCAGGTTCCTACCGCCAGCACGCCAATCACCATCACCGCGAAGATCACCGATCCGGAGGGCGTCGCTTCGGCCAGCCTCCTCTACCAGATGGTCGCTCCCGGCAATTTCATCCCCGCGTATTTCCCCAATGACTACAACACGGTGCGGAACGCGCCCAACACCCCGCTGCAGCCGAACCCCGCCTTCGAAAACCCCGCCAATTGGACTCCTGTCGCGATGCGCGACGACGGCACCGCCGGCGACATCCTCGCGGGCGACGGCATCTTCACCGTCGTTCTTCCGGGCCAGCCGAATCGCACCCTTGTCCGCTATCGCATCACCACCGCCGACGTTCCCGGGGCCAACGCCCGCGTCCCCTACGCGGATGATCCGTCGCTCAATTTCGCCTGCTTCGTCTACAACGGCGTCCCCGCTTGGACCGCGACCCAGAATTCCGTCCATCCCGACGGCCAGGGCCACATCTATCCCGTCTCGCTTCTGACCGCGTTTCCGGTTTATACCATGATCACGCGCGACGCCGACCGTTCTTACGCCTACGCCTATAATTCGACCGGTCAGGGAGGGCTCCAATTCCCGAAGGGAAACGGCGGGCGCGAGGTCTACAACTGGGAATGCGCCCTTGTTTTCGAAGGCGTCGTCTACGACCACGTCGGTTGGCGACTCCGGCAGAACAACGACCGCTACGCCGGCGACGGGAAACGCTCGATGCGCTACAGGTTCAACCGCGGCCATTACTTCCAGGCCCGCGACGAGGACGGGAAGAAGCTTCCCTACAAATGGCGGCGGATGAATACGAGCAAGATGTCGCGCTTCGGCGGCAGCAACAACTACGGTTTCTATGAGACGATCAATTCCAAACTCTGGCGCATGATCGGCGTCGAATGCCCGCTTTTCTTTCCCGCCCACTTCCGCATGATCGATGGAGCCGCCGAGGCCCCGGACCAGTACAACGGCGATTTCTTCGGCCTTGCCACCATCGTCGAGGACATCGACGGCCGTCTCCTCGACAATCGCGGCCTCGCTTCCGGGAACGTCTACAAGCTCAAGGACGGGGTGACCAACCCGCTCGAACTTCAGCGCAACCAGGCCCGCGAGGCTGTGACCGACGGCAGCGATTTCCTCAACATCAGGAACAACCTCAATGCGACCCAAAGCGATGCCTGGCTGCGCAATCACGTCGACTGGGATCAATGGACGCGCTACCATGCCGTCGTCGAGGCCGTTCGGCACTACGACTATGGGACGCCGTCGACCCACTTCAAGAATCGCGCCTGGTACTTCACGCCCGCGCCGGGAACCCCCTTCGGACTCCTCCGCGTCATTCCCCACGACCACGACGCCTCCTGGTCGAAGGGCTACCACGATAACCTCAACAGCACCGGAAACAGCATCGGCACGGGCTTCCCCTGGGCCGCCATCTTCGGCGGCATCACCCGCCCCGCGCCAGGGCCGGAGAAGGCCGCCTTCACCCGCGAATACCGCAATTTCATCCGCGAGTTCCGCGACCTTCTCTGGCGGGAGGAAACCGTCAACGCCCTGATCGACGACCACCTCGACCTCCTCCGCGAGTTCAGCCTCGCCGACCGCGACCGCTGGACCGGTGGCCCGGCCGCGGCCGGCGTCGAATCCATGGCCCCCATCGAGAACATCGCCGCTCCGATGAAAAGTTTCGCCTTCGAAAGCGACACCATGTACGGGACGAACCTTGTCGGCGGTCGCGGCGCCTTCCTCGAACAAATCGCGGCGGATCCCGCGATTCCAAACAAGCCCACCATTTCCTACACCGGCGCCCCCGGCTTCCCGGCCGGTTCCCTTGCCTTCTCGTCATCCGCCTTCTCCGATCCCCAGGGCACCGGCACCTTCGGAAAAATGGAATGGCGCATTGCCGAAGTCTCGGGCCTCGGCGGCGGCCCGGCCACCACCCCCCTCGTTGTCTCCGGAGATCCCTGGAAATACTTCGACGCCGGCACGGACCCCGGGGCGACCTGGACCGAGGCCGCGTTCAATGACAGCGCGTGGGGCTCCGGCCCGACCCAGATCGGCTATGGGGAGACCGACCAGATGACAACCGTCGCCGGCGGTCACGCCACGACCTACTTCCGCCGGAAACTCACCCTTGCCGACGCTTCCGACTTCGCGGGATACGACGCCGGCATCATCCGCGACGACGGCGTCATCGTCTACGTCAACGGCGTCGAGGTCTACCGCAACCAGATGCCCGCCGGACCGGTCACGTTTGAAACGCTGGCAAACGCCTCGGCAAGCGGTGCCAATGAAATCGAGTTCCAACCGTTCACCATCCCTCCCGCGCGCTTCACCGCCGGCGTGAACACGATCGCCGTCGAGATGCACCAGACCCCCGCACTCAGCGGCGACATGAGCTTCGATTTCTACTTGAATGGGGAGGGTGCGCCTCCGGTGCGGAAATTCGAGTGGATCGCCGACTGGACGGCGGAGGGTTCGCAGAACAGCATCAGTCCGCCCGCCGCCGCGACCCGCACCGGGCGCACTTACCGGGCCCGAGTCCGCCACGCGGACAACACCGGCCGCTGGAGCAACTGGTCGGAACCGCTCGCTTTCACCGCTTCTCAGCCGGACGTCTCCCTTTTTAGGGAATCGCTCGTGATCGGCGAAATCATGTACCATCCAACCGATCCCACGGCGGAAGAAATCAACGCCGGCTTCCCCAATGACGACGCCTTCGAATTCCTCGAAATCCGCAACGTCGGCGACCAGACGATCGATCTTTCCAACGTCCGCTTCACGAAGGGCGTCGATTTCGATTTCGCGTCCGGCAGCCTCGCTCCCGGTGCTCACACCCTCGTCGTCGCGAACGACGCCGCCTTCCAAATGCGCTACGGGGCCGGTCATCCCGTTGCCGGAATCTGGAGCGGCAAGCTCGACAACGGCGGCGAGCAGCTCAAGCTCTCCTACGGCGCTGGTGAGCCCATCCGCGATTTCGTCTACGACGATGTTTCTCCCTGGCCGACCAGCCCCGACGGAGGGGGCCAGAGCCTCGTCCTTGTCGACCCCTTCGGCGTCCCCGATCACGGCGATCCCTTCAGCTGGCGCGCTGGGAGCGCGACCCCGGGCGGCACCGACGGCACCATCTTCCCCGGCGGCGACAGCGCCGCCTTCCTCGCCTACGCCACCGGGCCTTCCTCCGTCACTGCCCTCCCCGACGGCAATTTCGCTTTCACCATCGAGCTCAACCAACTTGCTGAAGATGTATTCGGGGAACCGGAGATGTCTCCCGATCTTATCGACTGGCAGCCCGCCGTTCTCGCCCGCACCGCAGTTCTCCAAACCGGATCCGGTCGTTCCATGGTCACTTTCACCACCTCCACCCCGCCGACCGGGCCCCGCTGGTTTGCCCGCTACCGGGTGCAAAGCCGCTAACGCCGCACGATGAGATTCCCGATCGCCTTCGGATTCCTACTCGCGGCGGCATTCGTCCCCTCGACGGCGCAGGGCGAAATGATCGCCCTTTACAAGTTCGACCAATCGACGGGCAGCAGCGCGACGGAATCGATCAACGCCCACCATGCCACGTGGGTTCCCGGCACCCAGGCCACGCCGGACTGGCAGCCCGCCGGGGGCCGCATCGGGGGCGCGATCCGCTTTCCCGGCACGGGCAACCATGTGAATTACCTCGGACTTCCCACTCTGCCGGAAATCAACGGAGCGCCCACCGGGATGACGATCGCCACCTGGTTCAAGCCGGAAGGCAACTCCGGCTACCGCGGCATCCTCCTTTCGCGCAACGTTGGCGGGCAGCTCTTCGGCATCGGCCACGAGGCGGATCACCTCGACGGGCGCGTCGGCGGCACCCAGATCGATTCCCCGACCAACTCCGTGCTCGCCACCGGCGAGTGGTTCCACGTGGCCTGGGTCTGGGATAATGTCGCGCGCACCCAGCGGCTTTACCTCAACGGCGCTTCTACCGGTGCCGCGCAGTCCGTCAGCGCCCAGATGATCGCCGCCAACTCCGACTGGCGGATCGGCGACGACGCGTGCTGCAACGACCGGAACCTCAAGGGCTTCCTCGACGACCTCGCGATCTGGAACGAGCCCCTCTCCCCGGCCCGAATCCAGACCCTCTACACAAACGGCCTCGCCGGTATCAGCGCCAGCGAGATCCCTCCCCCACCCTCGACCGATCCGCTCGACGTCGGCCTCGTCATCAACGAGGTGCATTACGATGCGTCACCGAAAACCGAATTCGTCGAGTTCATCGAACTGCTCAATACCGGCCCTGTTCCGCTCGACCTGAGCGGCTACCGTTTCACAAAAGGCATCGATTTCACCTTTCCTCCGGGCACCCTGCTTGGCGTTACCGCATACCTCGTCCTCGGAGAAAACGCCGCCGCCCTCAACGCGGCCTATCCCGATCTTCCCCAGACGTTCCAATACGTCGGCGCGCTTTCCAACAACGGCGACACCCTCACCCTCTTGGACGCCTCCGGCAGCCCCGTCGACTCGGTCCGCTACGGCACCGAATTCCCCTGGCCCGTCGGCGCGAACGGCACCGGAAACTCGATGCAACTGGTCAACGCCACCCTCGACAACGATCTCGGCGCAAGCTGGCGGCCCGCGCTTCCCACGCCCGGGTTACCGAATATCCCCTTCACCCGGAACGCACCTCCACAGCTACGGCAGGTCGAGCATTCCCCGAAACAACCTCTCGCCATGGAAGCGACCACGGTCTCGATCAAGGCGACCGACCCCGACGGCGTCGCAACCCTGACCTTGCATTATCAGATCGTCGCGCCAGGCAATTACCTCCCCGCGTTCCTTCCTCTGACGACCGCGACCTTGAAGAGCAGTCCCTCGACGCCGCTGCCGCCGAATCCAGCGTTCGAGGATCCCGCAAACTGGATTTCCCTCCCCATGAACAACGTTGGCGACATTTATTCCGCCGTCATCCCCGCCCAGCCCCACCGCTCCCTCGTCCGCTACCGCATCACCGCCAGCGACTCCCTTGGCAACACCATCCGCGCTCCCTTCCCCGACGATCCATCGCTGAACTTCGCCTACTTTTCCTACAACGGCGTTCCTGCCTACACGGCGAGCCAGAATTCCGTTCATCCCGAGGGAGCCGGCCACACCTACCCGTCCGATCTCCTCACGAGCCTACCTGTCTACCACCTTGTCACTCGCCCCGCCGACCTCGCCCAATGCTGGGCCTACAACATGGCGGACCAGGTCGGAGGCGTCTCCTCGCGCAAGGTCTTCAACTGGGAGGGCGCGATGGTTTACGAGGGTATTGTCTACGACCACATCAACTATCGCCTCCGCCAGCGCAACGACCGCTACGCCGGCCAGGGCCGCCGCTCGATGCGGTTCCGCTTCCAGCCTGGCAACGGCTTTCAAGCCCACGATCCGTCAGGGAGAAAATACCCCGTGAAGTGGGAAACCCTGAACACGAGCAAGATGTCGCGCTTCGCCGAAGGCGCGAACCATGGCCTGCGCGAACTCGTTTCCTCCCGTCTCTGGAACCTCGCCGGAGTCGTGGCTCCGGAATTCCAGCACGTCCACTTCCGTGTCATCGACAACCCGGCCGAGGCCCCCGACCAGTACCACGGCGACTTCTTCGGCCTCGCCATGATCTTCGAGGACGTCGACGCCCGCTTTCTCGAATCGCGAGACCTCCCGCGCGGCAACGTCTATAAACTCAAGGACGGCGAATACGATCCGCTCGAACTCCGGCAATACCAGGCCCGCGACGGCGTCACGGATGGCAGCGATTTCATCAATATCCGCGACAACCTCGGCCCTCCCGCGCAATCCGACCAATGGCTGCGCGACCACGTCGACTGGGAATCCTGGTACCTCTACGCTGCGCTCGGCGAGGGCTTCCGCCACTACGACTTCTCTCCTTACTTCCAGAAAAACCGCATCTGGTATTTCAGGCCGGCGCCAGGCACGCCCTTCGGCCACCTATCGATCATCCCGCACGACACCGACGCCACCTGGAAACGCGGGACGAACGATTCCCAGTGGAACGACCCCCGCTACGGCCCCGGCCCGGGCACCCAGCGCGGCCGCGTCGTCGGCATCGACTTGCCGAAGGAAGCGATCCAGGAAATCGTCGGCCTCGATGGCACCGACGGCGAGAACCATCCCGAGCGCCCCGCCTTCATGCTCGAATACCGCAACGTCCTCCGCGAAGTGCGCGACCTGCTCTGGCAACCGGAAACCGTCAATACCGCCATCGATGACGCCGCCGCGCGCATCGCCGCCTTCTCCCTTGCCGACCGCGACCGCTGGAGCAGCGGTCCCGCCGACGCCGGAAACGAGAGCATCGGCCCGCTCGAGACCCAGGTTTCCCTCATGAAAAGCCTCGCCTTCACGGAAGACCTCTACATGGGCAACTCCCTCCCCGGAGGTCGCGCGCAATGGCTTTCCAATCTCGCCGCCGACGCGGCCATTCCCGACACTCCCGTCATTTCCTACACCGGTGCCCCTGGTTTCCCCGCCGGTTCCCTCATCTTCTCCTCCTCCGCCTTCTCCGACCCCCAGGGCGCCGGCACTTTCGGGAAAATCCAGTGGCGCCTCGCCGAAGTCTCGGGCCTCGGCGGCGGCCCGGCCACCACCCCGCTCGTCGTCTCGGGCGACTCCTGGAAATACTTCGACGCCGGCACCGATCCCGGCCCGGCTTGGAACCAGACCGGCTTCGACGACGCCGCCTGGGGCTCCGGCCCGACCCAGATCGGCTACGGCGAGACCGACGAGGCCACCACCGTCGCGGGCGGCCACGCCACCACCTACTTCCGCCGGAAGATCACCCTCGCCGATGCCTCCGCCTTCGCCGGCTTCAACGCCGGCATCATCCGCGACGACGGCGTCATCGTCTACGTCAACGGCGTCGAAGTCTATCGAAACCAGATGCCTGCCGGCCCCGTCACGTTCGAGACGCTCGCAAGCGCCTCTGCGAGCGGAGCCAATGAAATCGAGTTCCAACCGTTCACCATCCCTCCCGCGCGCTTCACCGACGGCGTGAACACCCTCGCCATCGAAATGCACCAGACCCCCGCCCTCAGCGGCGACATGAGCTTCGACTTCTATCTCAACGGCGCGACCGCCGCTCCCGGGCGGAAGTTCGAATGGGACGCCTCGTGGATGGCGGAAGGTTCCCAAAACACTATCACGCCCCCCGCCGCCGCCACCCGCGCCGGTCTCGCCTACCGCGCCCGCGTCCGCCACCAGGACAACAGCGGACGCTGGAGCCACTGGTCGGAGCCCCTCGCCTTCACCGCCTCCCAACCCGATACCTCCCTCTTTACCTCCTCCCTCGTCATCTCCGAGATCATGTACCACCCCACCGATCCCACGGCGGCGGAAATCGCCGCCGGTTTCACGAACGACGACGCCTTCGAATACCTCGAAGTCCGCAACGTCGGCCCCCTGATCATCGATCTCGCCGATGTCCGCTTCACCAAGGGCATCGACTTCGACTTCGCCAGCAGCGCCGTGACCAGCCTCGCCCCCGGCGCCTTCGTCCTCGTCGTCGACAATGGCGCCGCCTTCGACCTCCGTTACGGCGCGGGCAAACCGGTCGCGGGCGCGTGGAGCGGCAAGCTCGACAACGGCGGCGAGCAGCTCAAGCTCTCCTACGGCGCGGGCGAGCCCATCCGCGATTTCGTTTACGATGATACCTCCCCCTGGCCGACCAGCCCCGACGGCGGTGGCCCCAGCCTCGTCCTCGTCGATCCCTTCGGCCTTCCCGACCATGGCGATCCCTTCAGCTGGCGCGCCGGGAGCGCCACGCCCGGCGCCACCGACGGCACCACTTTCGCCGGCGGCGACAGCGCCGCCTTCCTCGCCTACGCCATCCACGGTCCTCCGCGGGTCGCTGTTTCGCCCGATGGTTCCCTGATACTCACTGCTACCGTAAACCGGCTCGCGGAAGACCTCCTCACCACGATCGAGTATTCCGCGGATTTGCTGACCTGGACCCCCGTCGTGGGAAACATCACCCGCACCGGAAACATCCTAGGCGACTACGCCACGACCGATCTCAGGATTTCTCCTCCAACTTTGGAACCCACGGGCTTCCTCCGGGCGACATTCCGCAGACGGCCGGTGCCCTGAATCCCCGCAAGCCGTTTCCGTGTTGCGCAATTTAAAAATGACACCGGAGCGGATTCCGGGGAGGCGGTCGTTGCGTCATAATTGATGACACCGGGCGCAGCCCGGAAATGGACGGGGGATGGCGGGGTATCGGGTGGGGTGGCAAGGGGGGCGCCCGGCGGCGCTTTGGGCCATCCCCGCCCGCGCCCGGCCTACCCCTGGTCAACGTCCTCGTCGTCGAGCCTCACGAGCGTGTCGTGCAGTTTCCCCAGCTTCTCCTCGACGCTTTCCGCGAGCCGGAACGGATCGAGCCGCCCATGCTCCCCGCGTAGCTTCCTCTTCACCTCCGCTCCTACCGCCGGACACGCCAGCAGCCGCTGATACGGCGTCGCCGCCTCGTCGTAGCGCTTCTTCCACCGCGTGCCCACCCTCTTCTTCTCCACGAGCTTCATCACCGGCGTGAAGTGGTTGCGCAGCGGCAGCCACGCGTTCCCGTAGAGGTCGTTGACCAGGTCCACGAGTTCGATGTGCCCGTAGCGACCGTAGCCGAGCAACTGCCTCACATGCGTGAAGTTCTTCTGCTCCACGTGCGCCTGGTCGTTCTTCCTGTACGGCCGCGAGCGCGTCCAATGCACCCGCTTCCCCGCCAGCCAGCTCTCGAGCGTTCCGTTGAGGAACTCGCTCCCGTTGTCGCAGTCGAAGCCCCGCATCGCGAAGGGCAGCGCGGCCTCGATCCCGTCGAGCGCCTGGCACACGCCCCCGGCCCCGAGGCCCCAGAGCGCGGCGAGTTGCGTCCATCCGCTGTGGATGTCGGTGAGTGTCAGGCTGTGCAGGAACTCCCCGCCCGAGGAGCCTCCGCCGTGCGAGACCGTGTCCGCCTCCATCCACCCGGGAGCCTCCACCTCCCAGGGGCCGCAGCGCACCTCCACCTTCTGCTTGAGCCGATGGCTGCGCCGTCCGGTGCACCGGCCCGCGCGTCCTCCGCCCCCGATCCGCAACGGGGCCGTCATCCGCTCCAGCGTGCGCACTCCGCAGGCCACGACCTTCTCCCTCGTCGCCCGCCCGAGCCGTCCATGCCTCTTCTCGTAGCTCGCCAGCCACTCGGGGAGCATGGCCCGCAGACGCGTCCCGCAGGGTTGCTCCCCCGCCTTCCAGATCGACACCACCACCGCCGCGACTTCCTCCCCATAGGTCTTCCTCCGACCGCGCGCCGCACCGCCGCCTCCCGTGCCCGCCCGGGCGTTGAGGGCCTTGATCGCGCGCTTGCGGCTCCAGCCCATCGTCTCGCACACCTCGTCGATCAGCACCCCCTTGCCCTGCCGCTCCCTCCGCGCGTAACGCCAGCGGCATTGTTCGAGATACTCTTTTTTGCTTCGATTGCTCATGGGATCTGGTGTGGTCATCCCGGTGTCATCCTTTATGACGCAACGACCGCCAATCGCTTTCCTCCTCAACCCGCTCCGGTGTCATTTAATTTGGCGCAATGCCGTTTCCAAAAAAAATTGCGAATTTGCGTGCAATAATCTTCACGTCGGCAGTAAATGCCTTCGAAAACAAAGGCCTTTGTTCTCCCTCAACCGTGACGTAGCCCCCATCGATGAACCTGAAATCCCTTGCCGGAGTTGTCCTCCTCACCGCCTCCACCGTAAGCTCCCACGCCGCCCTGGTCGCCCACTATACGTTCGATGAAACTTCGGGCACCACGGCCGCCGACAGCGCCGGTGGAGACCAGAACGCCACCACGAACCAGGGAACGGTTTCCTGGGTCGCAGGAAAGATCGGGGGAGCCGTCTCGATGAATGGCACGGCCTCGATGCAGGCCATGGACGCCCTCGGACCGGGCACGACAGCCTTCACCATTTCCGCTTGGGTGAACCTCAACGAGCTCCCCGCCTACAAGGGCATTTTCTCCGCGCGCAATGTGAACTGGGGGCTCAATATCAACCAGCTTCCCGCGAGTGCCGGTCCGGCCTTCGACTATCGCTTCGCCAATACCGGGGGCGCGGGAAGCCAGGGGCTCGACTCCGACGCCAACAGTGCCGTCATCGGTCAATGGACCCACCTCGCGATGACGTGGGAAGGAAATGGCACCACAATGCTGGGTGAGATCTTCCTCAATGGTGTGAAGCTCACGGGAGCGGGTCAATCGACTACCACCGCCGCCGCCACCTACCCGACCTGGGGAGCGAACGACCGCTGGAACATCGGCGACGACCCCTGCTGCGGCGGACGTGAATTAAACGCCCTTTACGACGACATCGCGGTGTGGAACGAGAAACTCACCGACGGCCAGATCGCGCAGATTTTCGCCGGAGGCAACGCGGGCCTCAATGCCGCCGCCGCCATTCCGGAGCCAGGCGCACCCGTTCTGGGTCTTTTCGGTGCCTTGCTCGTCTTTCTCCGTCGGCGTCGGGCCTGAGAGGCCCGTTGTTTCCAAACAAACACTTCTTGAGACTCTCCCCGTTCCCCGTGAGCGCGGAGAGTTTTCTTTTGGGGCTTTCTTCCGCTATCCTCACGGGTGCCGTCATGTGTTCATTCCATGCCCAAAGCGTTCCTCATCCCGATCGTGCTTGTCGTCGCCCTGCCAGGGTTGGCCTCCGCCAACACCCTGGCAAACATCACCGCCCAGGGCACCCCGACGCAGACCCACAGCCACAGCAGCGGGCTCTATCCCCCGGAATTGGCCGTCGATGGCGACCTGAACACTTTCAACCACACCGCTTCCACGACCCCGGGCGCCGCCTGGGAACTCCACTTTCCCGGCGAGC
>JAHEDC010000064.1 GCA_024641425.1 Verrucomicrobiales bacterium
GACGGCGTGGCCGAAGTCGAGGGGGAGGCCGCTGTGCTGGGCGGTGTGGCCGCAGATCATCGTCTTGCCCGAGCGGTGGCGCGGGGGCGGGGCGTCGAGGTGCTGCCAGTAGAGCATGCCTTCGGATTGGTCGGCGAGGGCGAGGTCGGGGTCGGCGTTGGCGTGGACGAAGAAGTGGGTCTCGTTCTCGTAATAGGGAACGCAGGCGCGGAGGAAGTCCCAGTGTTCCGCCGGGATGTCGTCGAGGTTGGAGGCGCGGTAGGAGTCGAGGACGGCGTGGCCGCCGACGGCGAGCCACTGTGACGCTTCGCCACGGGTGCGGCGGGCGGCTTCCATCATGATCTCGTGGTTGCCGCGCAGGGTGACGAGGTGGCAACGCTCCCGGAGGGCGAGGAGGAACACGATGACTTCCCTCGTCTGCCGGCCGCGGTCGACGTAGTCGCCGAGGCAGACGAGGGTGTCGTCGGGGGTGACGCCGACGAAGGCGACCAGTGTTTCGAGGGCGGTGGCGCAGCCGTGGATGTCGCCGATGGCGAGGGTGCGGCTCACTCCGGCTGGGCTTCCGGAGTCATGATGGTGAAGCCGCTAGCGGAGCGGGTGCTACTGTTGCTCGATCCGTTGGTGGTCATGAGGATGGTGCCCGGAGTGAGGAGGCTGGCGAGGTTCTTCCGGAATTCCTTCGGCATTTCCACTCCGGAGCGGACGGCCTCGACGGCGTTCCCGCCGCTGGAGCCGCCCTCGAGGCTGAGGACGCTCCAGGAACGCATCGTGACGCCGGGGAAGCGGGGATCGGGGGGCTCGGTGCCGTCGAGGACGAGGAAGACGCCCTCGGGAAGCGAGGCTCCGGAGGGGATGGAGAGCGGGGCCTGGCCGATCTGGACGCCGTTGCGCCAGACGTAGATGCGGCGGTCGGTGTAGCTGAGGAGGACGCTGAAGGGGCCGGACGGGCTCTTGCCGGGCTCCCAGACGACCTTGCCGGAGGGATCGGGGACGGCGCGGTTGTCGGGGTTCGTGGCGCGGCTCGCGAGGAGGATGTCGGCAGGTCGCACCGAGCGGGTGGGCGCGGCGCCTTTCCTCGTGATGACGACCGTTCCGCCCAGGCGGAGGGCGCCGTAGAGTTTCTCGGAGAATTCGAGGGGCAGGCGCACGCAGCCGGCGGAGGCGGGGTAGCCGGGGAGGTCGCCGGCGTGCATGGCGACGCCGCTCCAGGTGAGGCGCTGCATGTAGGGCATCTGCGCGCCCTTGTAGATGCTGGACTCGTGCTCGACCTCGCGCTGGAGGATGGTGAAAACGCCGGTCGGCGTTTCCTTGCCCGGTCGCCCGGTGCTGACGGTGGAGCGGGCGATCTCGACGCCGTTCCGGTAGACATAGGCCAACTGGTCGTCGATGCTCACCACGACGAGGACGGGCCCGGTCTTCATGCGCTCGGGATTCCACTCGTACTGGCCGGGGGCGAGCTTGCCGCGGTTGCTGGTGGTGGTGGAGGAACATCCGGCCAGACCCAGGAGGGCGATCGGAGCGAAAACGGAAAGAATCTTCAAGGCATCCATGCCGGAACGATGGAGGGTCCGCGGCGGAGCGCAAGCATGAAAATCCCTTGACTCGGGGGAGCGTTGACGGTGGAATGGTGAATCATGAAACCGAAGCGAATGCTCAGATGCGGGCTCGTGCTTCCCGGATTGGCCGCCGTGTTGCTTGCGGTCCCGGGTTGCAACGAGGAGAACAAGCAGTTCAAGATGGCGGACACCGATGGGAATGGAAGTATCTCGGCATCGGAGTTCGAGCGCTACATGCTTGAAGCCATCTATGCGGCGTCCGATGCCGACGGGAACGCGAAAATCACCTTTGCCGAATGGCAGGCCGCGAACCCCGATGCGGACAAGGACAAGTTCGGAGCCCCGGACCGGAATGGCGACCGCTCGGTCACGCCCGCCGAGTTGAAGGCCCACTTCGCCCGGCAGGGAACGATGGATGATCTTTTCTCGAAGATCGATACCGACAAGAGCGGATCCCTGAGTCAGGACGAAGTGAAGGTGTTCAAGAAGACCCTGGAAGCGCAATCCGGATCCACCTCCATGCAGAAACTTTCCCAAGCCGCAACCCAATGAAGCGAATCCCCATTCTCACCATCGCCAGTCTTCTCATCGCGAGTACCCTCGTCTCCTGCGTGGCACCCCATCCTGATCCCTACGTTCGCGCCGGCCGACGTCGGGGAGCGGCTGCAGGAGCGATCACGGGAGCGGTTATTGGCAACAATGTCCGGGGTGGAAGTTCCTGGGGCGGCGCGGCCATCGGCGCCGCCGTGGGTGGACTTGCGGGTGACCGCAGGGGAAGGGTCAACTCGATGTATTACGGACGCCCGAGTTACGGCTATCGTTACTACTGAACGGATCCGACCTGCAAGGAAGCCGTTCCCTCTAGTTCGCGACGATGTTGACGAGCTTGCCGGGGACGACGATGACCTTGCGGATGGTGAGGCCCTCGAGGTGGGGAACGACCTTCTCCGTGTTGCGGGCGCTTTCCTCGACGGTTTCGTTTGACGCGTCCTTCTTCACGAGGATGCGGTCGCGGAGCTTGCCGTTCACCTGCACGACCATTTCAATTTCGTCCTCGATGAGGAATTTCTCGTCGAATTCCGGCCAGGCCGCGTAGCTCAGTTCGCCTTGTGCGAGGGCGGGGAATTTCGCGCCGAGAAGGGCGTTGAGTTCCTCGGCGAGGTGCGGGGCGTACGGGTTGAGCAGGTGGAGGAAAGTCGCGAGCGGTTCGACCGGGCGCACGTCGGCCCCGGTGAATTCGTTCACGAAGACCATCATCTGCGCGATGGCGGTGTTGAAGTCGAGCGACTCGGTGTCGAGCGTGACCTTGCGGATCGTTTCGTGGAGGACTTTGAGCTGCGGACGGGTCGCGGGGACCGTCTGGATTTTCTCCGACAGCGCCCAGTTTCCCTCCTGGTCGGACTCCATGAAGAGACGCCAGGCGCGGCAGAGGAAGCGGTGGACACCTTCCACGCCCTTGGTGCTCCAAGGTTTCACCTGCTCGAGCGGGCCCATGAACATCTCGAAGAGGCGCAGCGAGTCCGCGCCGTATTCGCCGATCACATCGTCGGGATTCACGACATTCCCCCGGCTTTTCGACATCTTCTGGCCGTCTTCTCCGAGGATGAGGCCCTGGTTGACGAGTTTCTGGAAGGGCTCGGGCGTCGAGACGTAGCCGAGGTCGAAAAGCACCTTGTGCCAGAAACGCGAATACAGAAGGTGGAGCACGGCGTGCTCGGTGCCGCCGACGTAGAGGTCGACCATGCCGTGGGGCCCGCCCTCGTCGGTCGTGGCGGACCAGTATTTCTCGGCCTCGCTTGAGAGGAAGCGCTCGGAATTCCGCGCGTCGCAATAGCGGAGGTAATACCAGCAGGAGCCGGCCCATTGCGGCATCGTGTTCGTCTCGCGGGTCGCGGTCTCGCTGTAGGCGACCCATGCGGTGGCCTTGGAAAGGGGCGGATCAGCCGTGCCGGTCGGCTTGAAGTCGGCCATCTCGGGCGCTTCGAGCGGGAGTTCACTCTCGTCGAGGGCACGGTGCTTTCCGTCCTCCCACACGATGGGAAACGGCTCGCCCCAATACCGCTGGCGGGAGAAAAGCCAGTCGCGCAGCTTGAAGTTGATCGCCTTCTTGCCGAAGCCGTTGCTTTCGATCCATTCGGTGATCTTCGCCTTCGCTTCCGCCGTTTCGAGGCCGTCGATGAGCGGGGAATTGACCGCGATGCCGGAGCCGGGGAAGCAAACGGGGACGTCGCTGTCGGCGATCGCCGCGGCGGCGGCCGGATCCGCGGGCCGGACCACCTCACGGATGTCGAGGTGGAACTTGGTCGCGAACTCGAAGTCGCGCTCGTCGTGCCCGGGCACCGCCATGATCGCGCCGGTGCCGTAGCTCATCAGCACGTAATCGGCGATCCAGACCGGGATCTCCTCGCCGTTGACCGGATTCACCGCATAGGCGCCGGTGAAGACGCCGGACTTGTCCTTGGCGAGGTCGGTGCGCTCCAGATCGGACTTGCTCCCGATCTCGGTCCGGTAGGCGGCGACAGCGTTGACCCGTTCCGGCGTGGCGATGACATCGACAAGCGGATGCTCGGGGGCGAGGACCATGTAGGTCGCGCCGAAAAGGGTATCGGGACGGGTCGTGAAAACGGTGATGCGCGCTCCGGAACCGGAGAGGGTGAAGGTGACGTCCGCGCCCTCGCTGCGCCCGATCCAGTTCCGTTGCAGGGCCTTGATCCCCTCCGGCCAGTCAAGACCCTCCAATTCATCGATGAGGCGGTCCGCGTAGGCCGTGATCCGGAGCATCCACTGGCGCATCGGGCGGCGCACGACGGGAAAGCCGCCGACTTCGCTCTTGCCATCGACGACTTCCTCGTTGGCGAGAACCGTGCCAAGTTCCGGGCACCAGTTGACCGGCACCTCGGCCACGTAGGCGAGACGCCGGCCGTCCGCGTAGGCCTCGATCTCTTCCTCGCTCTCGTTAGGATACTCGTTGCGGCGGCGCTCGATCAGATCGCGGATCGGGCGCGCCGCGTTCTCCCGCTCGTCGAAGTAGCTTTGGTAGAGCTTCAGGAAAATCCACTGCGTCCATTTGTAATAGCCGGGGTCGGTCGTATTCACCTCGCGCTCCCAGTCATAGGAGAAGCCGATGCGCTGGAGCTGTCCCTTGAAACCGGCCACATTCCCCTCGGTCGTGACCCGCGGGTGCTGGCCGGTCTTGATCGCGTACTGCTCGGCGGGTAGGCCGAAGGCATCCCAGCCCATGGGATGGAGGACGTTGAACCCGCACTTCCGCTTGTAACGCGAAACGATGTCGGTGGCGGTGTAGCCTTCCGGATGCCCGACGTGCAAACCCTGCCCGCTCGGGTAGGGGAACATGTCGAGGGCGTAGAACTTCGGCTTCGACGCGTCGAAGCCCGGGTCGCCGGGATTCGGGGTGTGGAAAGTGCGGTCGGTGGCCCAGCGGGCCTGCCATTTCGCTTCCAGGAGGTCAAAGGGATACTGCTTTCTTCTTTCGCTCATCGGGTTTCTGGGGTAGCCGGAGAGACAACATGCAAGCTCTGGTCATTGCAACGCACAATGCGCACAAGACGGAAGAAATCGCCGACATCCTCGGCGGTTACTTTTCCGACGTGCGCGATCTTTCCGCCTATCCCGACATTCCTCCCGCCGACGAGACTGGCGACACCTTCGAGGCCAACGCACGCATCAAGGCCCTTGCCGCCTCGGCCGCCCTCGGTACCGACGTGCTCGTCCTCTCCGACGACTCCGGCCTCGAAGTCGATGCCCTCGAGGGCGCGCCCGGCGTCCATTCCGCCCGCTACAGCGGCGAGGGGGCGACCGATGCCACGAACCGCGCGAAGCTTCTCGCCGCCCTCTCCGAGAAAGGCGCGCGCGGCAAGGCCCGGAGCGGGCGCTTCCGCTGCACGATGGTGCTCGCGCGGGGCGGGGACGTGCTCGGCGTCTTCGAGGGCGCGGTCGAGGGCATTCTCATCAACGAGGAAAAGGGCGACGGTGGCTTCGGCTACGATTCGCTCTTCGTTCCGGAAGGCCACTGCGAGACCTTCGCCCAGCTCGGAGCCGAGGTGAAGAACGGCCTCAGCCACCGCGCGCGGGCTTTGGAGAAGGTGCGGGGGTTTCTGGAAGCGGCGGCGGAGTAGTTGTAGGAGGCGAAGGTTCAGAGAGGAGGGCGGCCATCTTCTCACGGGCCTGCCGTATCAGTTCCGCGATTTCGGAATTCTCGGCTCCGTCGGAAAAATCCTTCGTGAGTTCTTTTCCGAGCAGGAGAACTTCCGCGAAATGGCCTTGTTCGGCCGCGAGGCGCAGGATTTCCAGGCGAAGTCCCGCCTCACCGGGGCGGGCAACAAGGGCGCTTTCGAGAAGGCGGCGCGCAAGATCGGGCCTCCCGAGGGCATGGGCAATGGCGGCGAGTTGGGTGGCGCGAGTCGGGGAAAGGGTCTCCGGAAGGGCGAGGCGCCGCTCCAGCGTTTCGATCGCCGAATTGCTTTTCGCGGGATCGGTGAACTTCCCGTTCATGGCCTGGGAGACGGCAAGGATGTCAAGGATGCCCGCATCGAAATTCCCGAACATGGACGGCAGACCGAGCGCTTCCACGGCGCCGGACTCGGCAGTTTCCCACCCTTGGGTGGCGAAGAGTGCACTGAGCCACAGATAGTGCACGGTCTGTTCGGGGTGGCGATCCTTCACGGGGCGGAGCGCGTTTTCCAGTTTCCCCATATCGCGATCAAAGAACCTGGCGAGAAGGGGGCGAAATGTATTGCCCAAGGTGTCGCTAAGAAACGGAGGGAGCTGCTCGAGCAGCTTCAAGGCGTCGTCTCCTGAGACCATTCGAGGAAGATAGCTCGCGGCTTGGAGGAACTGAAAACCCTTCTCCACACTCACCGTTTGGCTGTCCACAGTATCTCCGAGAGCCCTCAGCTCTTCGGAGAATGCCGTGATCAGCGGTACGCCCGTGCGCAATTGGTCGATCCCGTTTCCATCGACGCCCTTGGCGGCCGCTTCATCCAGCCAATCCATTGCTTCGGATTCCTTGCCCTGCATGGCGGCCTGGATGGCGAGCACCATTTGGGGTTCTCCACTTTCCGGATTCAGCGCGGCGATCGTTCCAAGGCGGAACCGTGCGTCCTCGTGGAGGCCCATGAGGATCTCGACGAAGGCGAGCGTCGTGATCGCCCGGGTGTGGAAAGGATCCTTGGCCACGGCGGCCCGGAGGTGAAGCAGAACTTCAGGACTGGTCTCCGCGATCATTCCGCGGGCGTATTCGGCTTCCGCCTCGGGCAAACCCAGGGAGAGGGCTTCCCTGATCTTTCCGATGGCCTCCGTTTTGTCTTTCGCGACCAAACTGAATTCCCCGTCGAGCAGGCGCACCATCGCCCTTTCCTCCCCGTTCAATGGAAGCGCCGAAAGACGCGCGATCTCCTCCCGAGCATCGCTGTCCCTTTCCAGGGCGTCGAGGGCCTTGACCCGCTCGATGCGCAGGGCCACGGTCGGATGCCCGGCCTCGATCGCCTTGTCGACGAGTCCGAGGCAGGTCTCCCATTGGCCGCGCTGGGCCGCGAGCCTTGCCGATTGCTCGTAGTTCTCGATCAGCCGCTGCTTGGATTCGCCCAGTGCCTTGGCGGTGCGGTTTCGCTCGTCGTTGATCCGGACGATGTAAAAGGCGACCGCGGCAAGGGCGAGGACAAGGGCGGCAACGAGTGATCGGTGCCGGGCGACCCATTTCCGGGCGAAATAGGCGGTCGTTCCAAGCCCGGCCTGGAGCGGTTCGCCATTCAGGTAACGCCGAAGATCGGCCTCCAGTTCGCCTGCCGAGCCGTAGCGGGCGTCGGGCGAGGGTTCGAGTGCTTTTACCAGAAGCATTTCCAGTTCGCGGTTGAGATCGGCCCGCGCCGCGCGGGGACGAAGCGGCGGCTGCGTGGCCACACGCATCATGATCTCCAGGCCGGTGCCCGCGCTGTCGTGCGGGAAGCGTCCCGTGAGCAGCTTGAAGAGAATGACACCGAGCGAGTAGACGTCGCTCCGGGTGTCGAGATCCCGGAGTTTTCCCCGCGCCTGTTCCGGCGACATGTAGAGGGGAGTGCCCGCAATCTGGTCGTTGCGCGAGCGCAGTTCGGAGTCGCGCTCTCCGTCGGCGGCCTCGGATTCCTCCATCGCCTTGGCAAGGCCGAAGTCGAGCACCTTCGGCTCGCCGTCCGGCGTGACAAGAATGTTCGCCGGTTTGAGATCGCGGTGCAGGACGCCCCGCCGGTGGGCGAATTCGACCGCTCCGCAGATCTTGGCGTAGAGCTCGATCAGCCGCCGCTCCGTAAGTTCGTGCTTCGCGACGTAGCGATCGAGGGGCAGGCCGTCGATGAACTCCATCGCGTAGTAAGGCGTGCCCTCTGCAACCCCACTCTGGTAGATGCGGGCCAGATGGGGATGCTCCAGGAGAGCCGCCAGGCGGACTTCGCGACGGAACCGCCGGTAGTCCTCGGAATCTTCCGAGCTTCCCTCGCGGAAGCCACCCGAAAGCGAGCGGAGGTACTTGATCGCCACCAGCCGCGAGGGCGCTTTCTGCCTGCCTTTCCATACGACCCCCATGCCGCCGCGTCCGATCTCCTCGATCCTTTCGAAGCCCTCGATCTCCGGAGGTGTATCCTCTATCGCGTCCGGTCGCAGCGCGCCGACAAGGACGCAGGTAGGGCAGAGGCCCTCGGGAGCATCGACCGGTGCCTGCGTCCCACATTGTGTGCAATGATCGGTTCCGTCGTCCATGGGATGATCTCCTTTCAAAACTCAGGAATCGACAAGCGTGTCGGCTGTTGCGGACGGACCTGCCACGGCGGCGATCAGCGCACGGAGTTCCTCCTCCAGGTCGCCCGCCTCGTTGAGGGTTTTGGCGACCTCCTGCCGGAGAGCGGTCGCGAAGGTGGCGCGCAAGCGGTGGAGCACCTGCCGCACGTTGTTGTCGGTCATGGAGAATTCCCTCCCGATTTCCGCATGAAGGCCTGGTGGCATGTTCGGACCCGCGATGTAGCGGCGGAGGCGCGCAAAGAGTTCGGGCCGTCCGCTATTCTGCGCCTCGACGGCGCCGAGGGCCCGGCGGATCACTTCCAGCGCCCATTTCCGGTCGAAGAAGGCGTCCGGCGACGCGCCGTCCGAGGGTTCGTTTCCATAGCGCTCGGCCGCACCCTTCCCATCGAGCGAAACCCTGTCCAGTCCTCCGCCCCGCTTGCGGGCATTGTCGCGGCGCCATTCGTTCGTGAGGTAGTTCTTGAAGGAAAAGAGCAGGAACGAACGCAAGCGCCCCCGCGCGGGACTCGCTCCGGCGAAGAGATGGGTTTCGACGATCTTCTCGAAGAACCCCTGCGTGAGATCCTCGGCGTCCGCCGGGCTTTGACCCGACCGGCGCGCGAAGGCATACAGCGGATACCAGTAGGCGGCGCAGAGTTCGCCGAGGGCGGCTCCCCGCTCGGCATCGCTTCCCTCCCGGACACGATGGATCAGGCTCCATCGGGTGGATTCAAATTCGGACATGGTTCCTCTCCTTGGAGTAATAGCAGGCTTCGACCGGAAATCGCGCGCGTGTTCGTCGCTGGCACACGCGCGATTTTGCCGGAATTCGTGGGGAACTTCAATCCCAAATATCCACCCTGTCCCCACGCTTTTCGCCTTTTCATGGAAGCCGAATTCGGCGAACCATTTCCTTTATGAGAACGAAACCCTTCCTCCCTCTCGCCGCCGCCGCATTGATCCTCGCTTCCATCCCCTTCGGATTCGCGGGCAGCATTTCCACCACGATCCTCAACGGGGAGACCGTGGTGAAATGGAACGGCAAGGAAGTCTTCAGGGGAACGATCGAAGGCCCGGTCACGGCGACGTCTTCCAGTGTGGACGGGAAGGAACGCGCCGCGATTCTTGTTGGCGACAAGGTGGTCTGGGAAAGCGAGCCCGGAGGGGCGGCCGCTATCGCCGCCGCACCTGCGGTCAAAAATCCACCCCGAAAGAACAGCGATAAGGGAATCAAGGTTACAAGCGCGGACGGAAAGTGCGTGGTCACCTACAAGGGCAAGGAAGTCTGGAAGGGCGCCACAATGGGGACTGTCGCGGCGAAGGAGAAGACCGTGGACGGCAAAACCTACGCCGCCGCCTTCGACGGCCGCAAGGTGATCTGGGAGAACGTCCCGGGAGCCGCGAGAAAGGTCGGTCGGCCCGCGAAAAAGCCGGAAACGATCTAGCTTCCCTCGTCGCCCCGCGTTACACTCCGGGCCATGAATCCCACCGAAAACCACTCCTTTTCCCGCCGCGGTTTCCTCTCCGCCGGCGCCGCCGCCCTCGCCCTCCCCAGTCTCGCCTCCGCGCAGGAATCGAAGCCGAAGACTTCCGTCGTGACGCCGCCAGCGGGCAAGCGACTCCTCCTCGCGGTCAAGCTCGGAATGATCGACAAGAAGATCGGTGACAAGACCCTCTCCCTCGCTGAGCGGCTGGGTCTCGCGGGCGAAGCGGGGCTTGATGGCGTGGATTTCGACGAGGCCGGCAACTTCACCCCCGAGGAGGCCCGCGCGGCCGTCGAGGAAAGCGGGGTTTTCGTGCACAATGCCATCAACCACGCCCACTGGAACCAACGCCTCACGAGCCCGAACGCCGACGAGCGGAAGAAGAGCCGGGAGAACATCGAACATTGCCTTCGCCTCTCCCATGCGGCAGGAGGAAGCGGCGTCCTGATCGTGATCGGCAAGGCCGACGACGGCACCACCGAAGAGACCGAGGAACGCGCCCGGCAGGAAATCCGCGCGCTCCTTCCGACGGCCGCCGCCTTAGGGCAACCCATTCTGTTCGAGAATGTCTGGAACAAGATGTTCTACGACCACGACGCGCCGCCGGAGCAGTCGCCCGAACGCTTCATCCGGTTCATTGACAGCTTCAACAGCCCGTGGGTCGGCCAGTATTACGATATCGGGAACCACTGGAAATACGGCCAGCCCGGCGACTGGCTCCGCGCCTTCGGTCGCCGCTGTGTGAAGCTCGACGTGAAGGGCTTCAGCCGCGCCGACAACAAATTCACCGACATTGGCGAGGGCGACCTCCCCTGGGCGGAGGTGCGCAAGGGCCTCGAGGATATCGGCTACGCCGGCTGGGCCACCGCCGAAGTCGGCGGCGGCGGGGTCGAACGCCTGAAAAAGGTGCGCGAGCAGATGGAGAAGGCTTTCGGAATCTAGTCGGCGGCCCGAGTCCTTATCACGCACCCTCATCCCAGGCATCGATGATCGCCTGTCATGCCCGCCCCGGAAGCATCTTTATTGTGAGCGGGAGCGGGGTTTGCGCGTCGCATTGTGCCCAGAATCCGAACGCGGAACCCGCCTCCGGATCGACTGCGACCCAGCGGTCGAGGAGTGGGAAAAGGAGCGGAATCGGCCACCGGAAGAATCGGGCAATGCGGGGCATGGCGGAGAGGGTGCCGTCTTCCCGGAATTCCCACATTCGTGAAGCGCTCCTTTCCCTGCTCCGACGTTCTTACCAGGTGAGTCCGTTCTTCCGCCCGATTCTCCGCGCTTGCACAACCGGGTCGCCCTCTGCATCAATCCCCTTGCTCCTTGTTCCCCCTGACACCTGCCTCTTTCCTCCTTGATGCCCCAATTCCAGAACGACTTCGACACCGCCCTTTCTGCCGCCGGGGCTCCGCTCACCCGCGCGCGGCCGGAGATCCTTCAGATCAATGTCGGCAAGCTCTGTAACCTCACCTGTGTCCACTGCCATGTGAACGCGGGCCCGGGTCGGAAGGAGATCATCACCGGCGAGACCATCGACCGCGTTCTCGACTGGTTCGCGAAGACCGACATTCCGACGCTCGACCTCACCGGGGGTACGCCCGAGATGGTGCCGGATTTCCGGCGGCTCGTGGAAGCGGTGCGGCATTTCCCGCAGCCCCGTCGCGTCATGGACCGGCTGAACGCGACGATCCTGGGCGAGCCGGGCTACGAGTGGGTGGCGGATTTCCTCGCCGAGCACAGGATCGAGATCATCGCGTCCATGCCGTGCTACGAGCCGGCGAACGTGAACGCGCAGCGCGGGAACGGCGTCTTCGATGCGAGCATCGCCGCCTTCCAGAAACTGAACGCTCTCGGTTACGGGCGCGATTCCGGGTTGCAGATGCATTTCGTCTACAATCCGAACGGGGCCTTTCTCCCGCCCGATCAGGATGAACTGGAGGCCGACTACAAGCGCGAGATGGCGGAGCATTTCGGCATTGTCTTCAATAAGCTCTACTGCATCGCGAACATGCCCATCGCCCGCTTCGCCTCCTACCTGAAGCGGAACAACCAGTACGCCGACTACCTCGTCACCCTGAAGGACGCCTTCAACCCCGGCACCGTCGCCGGCCTCATGTGCCGGAATACGATCAATGTGAGCTGGGAGGGCGCGGTCTACGACTGCGACTTCAACCAGATGATGAACCTCCCGCTCGAAGGCGCGGAGGGAATGTCCTTCAAGGTGTGGGATCTCGACCCGGAAACCTTTGCCCAGACCGCCATTCGCACCGGCAACCACTGTTTCGGATGCACGGCCGGCAGCGGGAGTTCCTGCGGCGGCGCGCTCGTCTCGTAAGGGTGCCGACGGCATGCGCGAGGTCGTGCGGACTTTCCCGTCCGCACGATAAAATGCTAACCTTTTCCGACGATCTGGCATTTGCGGGCCCAGACGAACCCGCTTTCCTCATTCTCCATGCGCACCCTTTCCCCGATCCTCGCCACCGCCCTGCTCCTTCTCGCTCCCTCCACGCGGGCCGACGAGGCCGCCGTCGAGCGCGAGTTCTCGCTGAAGGTGCTGCCTCTGCTGAAGGAGAAATGCTTCGCCTGTCATGGCGATGACCCGGCGAAGATCAAGGGCGAGCTGAACATGCTCAGCCGCGAGGGCCTGCTCAAGGGCGGGGAAAGCGGTGCCGCCTCGCTGGTGCCGGGAAAAGCGGAGGAGAGTCCGATGTTCGTCGCCGTGACCTGGGAGGACGCGGATCTCGAAATGCCGCCGAAGGAGAATGACCGGCTCCAGCCCGGGCAGATCGCCTTGCTCCGGCGCTGGATCGACGGCGGCGCGCCCTGGCCGGACGCCGCCGGCCAGGAACATTACCGCAAGGCCGAGTGGGCGGTGGCGTCGAACGAGGACGGCGTCATTCTGAAAACCTCGGGCGGACTGGCCGACGAATGGACCTACCGCCGCTACAAACCCGAGGACGTCTGGGCCTTCCAGCCCGTCGTGAAACCGGCGCCTCCCAAGGAATCGCCGAATCCAATCGACGCCTTCATCGACGCCAAGCGCGACGCCGCCGGCTTCGAGGCCGCGCCCGAAGCCGATCCCCGCACCCTCATCCGCCGGGCCACCCTCGACCTCATCGGACTCCCGCCCACACCTGCCGAGATCGCCGGCTTCGAGGCCGCGTCGGCCGCAGATGCCGAGCAGGCCTGGAGCGCGCTCATCGACCGGCTTCTCGCCAGCCCGCACTACGGCGAGCGCTGGGGCCAGCACTGGCTCGATGTCGTCCGCTACGCCGACACCGGCGGCTACTCGAACGACTACGAGCGTTCGAACGCCTGGCGCTACCGCGACTACGTCATCCGCGCCTTCAACGAGGACAAGCCCTACGACCGCTTCGTCCTCGAGCAGCTCGCCGGCGACGAGCTGGCCGATCTTTCCCTTCGCGAGCGCGGAGCCCCCGAGGGTTATTACAGCCCGCAGGAGGCCGAATGGGTCGTCGCCACCGGCTTCCTCCGCATGGGCCCGTGGGACGACGCCATGGTCAAGGCCCCCGAGGCCCGGCAGATGTATCTCGACGACGTGATCAACTCGGTCGGCCAGTCGTTCCTCGCGACCACGATGCGTTGTTTCAAGTGTCACGACCACAAGTTCGACCCGCTCCCGACGCAGGATTACTACCGGATGTACGCCACCTTCGCCGCCACCCAGATGGCCGAGCGCCAGGCCCCGTTCCAGCCCTCCGAGAACAAGATGAACTTCACGGAAGGCAAGGCCCACGTCGAGCGCATGCTCGCCTTCGCCACCAAGGAGAAGAACGCCCTCGTCAAGGTCCGCGAGGACGCCGCGCGGGCGTGGTTCGCGGAACACAAGCTCGAATACAAGGACGAACAGGCACGGAAGGACCTCCCCGACGAGGAGAAGCCGCCGCGCGCTGTCGGGCTCGACTACGTCCAGGAAGGCCAGCTCAAGGTGCGCGAGCAGGACGAGTGGATCTGGAACCGCGCCCTCGAACGCTACGAGCCCCTCGCCCAGACCGTCTATAACGGCCCCGACACGAACAAGAACGCGCGGAAGCTCCGCATGGAAAAGAACGACAAGAAGCCGAACTGGCGCCCGGTCAGCACGATCTACACCGGCGGTTCTCTCGAAGCCCCCGGCGCGCCCGTCACTCCGGGCGTCCTCAGCGCCCTTGGCGTGCCCGTCGAGGGCGCGCCCGCCGACGATCCCTTCAAGCTGCCCGAATCCCTCGACGGCCGTCGGCTCGCCTTCGCGAAATGGGTCGCCGATCCGCGCAATCCGCTTACCGCCCGCGCCTTCGTCAACCGCGTCTGGCAGCACCACTTCGTTAAGCCGCTCGCCACGAACACGAACAACTTCGGAGCCAAGGGCGCGAAGCCGACCCATCCCGAACTCCTCGACTGGCTCGCCGCCGATTTCGTCGAACACGGCTGGACGACCAAGCGCCTCCACCGCCTCCTCATGACCTCCCGCGCCTACCGGCAATCAACCGCCCACCCTCGTATGGATGATCTCTGCGTCCAGGACGCCGACGACCGCCTCCTCGCCTATTTTCCCCCGCGCCGCCTCACCGCCGAGGAACTTCGCGACGGCCTCCTCGCCATCACCGGCGAGCTGAACCTCACCCTCGGCGGCCTCCCCGTCATGCCCGAGATCAACATGGAAGTCGCCCTCCAGCCCCGCATGATCCAGTTCTCCATCGCCCCCGCGCACCAGCCGTCCACGACCCCGGAGGAGCGCAACCGCCGCTCGATCTACGCCTACCGCGTTCGCGGCCAGGCCGACCCCTTCCTCGAGATCTTCAACCTGCCGAACCCGAACGACTCCTGCGAGGACCGCGACACCGCCGCCGTCAGCCCGCAGGTCTTCACCCTCCTCAACAGCGACGTCATCACCGACCGCTCCGTCGCCCTTGCCCTCCGGCTCGAAAAGGAAGCCCGCACCGTGGACGAGCAGGTCGGGCACGCCTTCCGCCTCACCCTCGGCCGCCCGCCCGCCGCCGCCGAGCGCGCGCGCCTCGTCGCCTACGTCGCGGAAATGCGCGCCTACCACGCGCGGGTCACGCCCGAGCCGGTCACCTTCCCCACCGAGATCACCCGCTCGCTCGTCGAGGAATTCTCCGGCCAGCCCTTCGAGTACCAGGAGATCCTCCCCGCCTTCGAGCACTACCAGCCCGACAAGAAGCCCGCTGACGTTTCCCCGGAAACCCGCGCCCTCGCCGACCTCTGCGTCGTCCTCTTCAACAGCAACGAATTCCTCTTCGTCTACTAAGCCATGCGTTCACCCCTTTGTTCCCGTCCCCTCTCCTCCGCCGGCTCGCGCCGGGAGTTCCTCTACGGCCTCGGCGCCTCTCTCGGTTCCGTCGCCCTCAGCGACCTCCTCGCGAAGGAAGCGGGCCCGCTCGCCGTCAAGCCCACGATGAAGCCCGCCAAGGCCAAGGCCTGCATCATGCTCTTCATGGAAGGCGGCCCCAGCCAGGCCGACACCTTCGATCCGAAGCCCGTCCTCACCAGGCTCCACAAGACCGAATCCAAGCTCACCCGCGGCCTTGAGACCGGCTTTAAGTTCTACGTCGGAAGCCCGTTTCAGTTCCGCAAGGTCGGGCAGTCCGGGATCGACATGTGCGACCAGTGGGTACACATGGCCGACCCCGAAGTCGCCGACGAACTCTGCAACTACCGCGGCTGCCAGGCCGAGTCCCTCAACCACCCCGAGGCCCTCTTCCACATGAACACCGGCAGCCGCCTTGGGGCCGACCCCGCCCTCGGCGCGTGGGCCACCTACGGCCTCGGTTCCGAAAACCAAAACCTCCCCGGCTACGTCGTCATGACCGAGCTCGCCCTCCCCCAGGGCGGCCCGGGCAACTGGAGCAACGGCTTCCTCCCCGCCCACTACCAGGGCACCCGCCTTCGTCCCGCCGGCTCCCCCATCCTCGACCTCCGGTCCCAGCCGTTCAAGGACCGCGCCCACCAGCGCCGCGCCCTCGACGAACTCGCCTTCCTCAACCAGCGGCATTCCGAACTCCATCCCGACCACGACGCCCTCGCCGCCCGCATGGAGAACTACGAACTCGCCTACCGCATGCAGACCGAAGTCCCCGACGTCATCGGCATCGACGACGAGCCCGAGCACATCCGCGAGATGTACGGCCTCAACGATCCTGAATGCGCCGCCTTTGGCCGCCAGTGCCTCCTCGCCCGCCGCCTCATCGAGAAAGGCGTCCGCTTCGTCCAGATCTTCAGCGGCGGTTGGGACAGCCACGACTACCTCGAGCGCGGCCACGCCTCCCGCATCCGCAGCGTCGACAAGCCGATGGCCGCCCTCATCAAGGACCTCAAGGCCCGCGGCATGCTCGATGAAACGCTCGTCGTCTGGACCGGCGAGTTCGGCCGCACGCCCGACAACAACAAACGCGGCGGCGTCTACTCCCTCGGTCGCGGACACAACATCGACGCCATGACGATGCTCCTCGCCGGCGGCGGCGTGAAAAAAGGCGCCATCGTCGGCGCCACCGACGAACTCGGCGCCACCGCCGTCGACATCGCCCACCCCATCCGCGACCTCCACGTCACCCTCCTCCACCTCCTCGGCCTCGACGACAACAAGCTCACCTACTTCCACGCCGGCCGCTACAAGCAGCTCAGCCAGTTCGGCGGCAAAGTCATCGACGAGCTCCTCGCCTGAGGCCCCCGTCCTTGCCTTCCGTCGCGCGATTGGCCACTCTTTCCGTCCACGCCCGGGAACCAGACAACTGTCCAGCCGGAAATCTTAGCCGCCCTCGGCAGTATCTTTATCGGGAGCTTCGACCTGATCGCCCGCTGAAGTTCCATCGTCATGGACTCCTACGGGCATTTCACCGGCATGCCATTCAGGGCGGCCGCAACCCAAATCGAGAAGGGTAACGCGACAACCTTCGGAGCATTGACCAAGGAGGGGGAGTCGACGCGGCACCGCTTCGTTGTTTTGGATGCTTTCGTGTGCAAAGCATCGTGATTCAAGTGCCATTGCCGCGACATTCCCATGTCCCCATGAAAGTAGAATGAGGAGCGGCCCTTGTCTTTGGGGAGCGCGGAGGCGTTATTTCCCGCTATTCCCGCTTCAGCGTGAGCGCGATGATGGGTGTGCCGTCCGGGTTGATGAGTTTGGGAGACACGATGACAATGAGCTCGCGCGTGAATTTCTCGGTCGAGTGCCTTTTGAAAAGGCCGAGGGGGCCGCTCTCGGTGACGTCTTGAGAGGATTCGTCGACGATTCCGCCATAGACCACCGAGTGTCCGTCTTTCACATGAACCGTAGAGCCCGCGCGTCGTCTTTTGAATACGGGTAAATCAAACTCCGGGGTAACTTCTGAAAAGCCGACAAACTCAATGACCTCGGTAAGGTTCTTTAATAGGATCGCGCGTTTGTCTTTGGAGGGACTAGCAAGATTGTAACTCGTGACGCCGATGTTCTCCGTGGCGGTTTGGGCATTTTCGCCCGGAGCTGTCCGATAAACGAATTCCCTGATGATTTCGATTTTTGCTCTTTGACCATCACGCGTGACGACACTGGGCGCGGTCATCAGGTCCGCGCCCTTCCTTTGGCTCATTTCCCGAAGATACACCTGCATCTGCGGTTCGGTCATTTCCTTCTCATAGGGTTTGGCCGGAGTTTCCGGGTCGCCAAGAGGCCGCGTGATCTCGATGATCTTGGTGACGATGAGGACTTGTTGTGCGCTGTCTCCGGGGGACGTCGATTTCGTCCACGACGGAAGCGGTTCGGGAGCCGTGGGTTTGGCGTCCGTCAGCTTTTTATCCGGCGCGGTGGTCTGGCAGCCGATGGCGGCGAGACTGAAGAGGGTCACGGTGAGGAGATGCTTCATGGTGGACCCATCGTGTCAGAAATCTCTGGGGTTGGAAGCAAAAACAGAGCTCCCGACCAACGGCTGTTGCCTACTCGACCCCGTAGCGTTTCCGGATCCCGAGACGCTTCATCTTGGAGGCGAGGGTCGTGAGAGGGATGCCGAGTTTTCCGGCCGCGCCGCCTTTACCAGAGAGTTTCCAATCGCTGGCTTCAAGGTAGCGGATGAGGATGTCGCGTTCGAGGCGGGGAAGGTCTTCGAGGGTGAGGGCATCGGCACAGGCCGGGGGTGCCGGGGCGGCGGGGGGCTTGCCGCGCAGCGTGAGACGCGGGAGATGCAGGGTCGTGCCGGGCGAGAGCAGGATGGCGCGTTCGAGGACGTTGTGCAGTTCGCGGACGTTGCCGGGCCACGGGTAGGCGAGGAGTTGGGCGGCCTCGGATTCGCGGAGTTCCTTCGGCGGTTCGCCACGGTCGCGGCAGAG
>JAHEDC010000498.1 GCA_024641425.1 Verrucomicrobiales bacterium
TCGCCGCGGGCATCGCTGACGGCACCCTACACGCGACCTCCGATGTCGCCGCCGCCGTCGCGGCCTCCGACGTCTCGATCATCTGCGTCGGCACCCCCTGCGATGCCGACGGAGCCCTCAATCTCGAATACGTCGAGGCCGTGTCCGGGCAAATCCGCGACGCCCTGGGCGACAAGCCGACGCACCGGATCGTCTTCCGGAGCACCATGCTTCCCGGATCAACCCGCCGCCTCGCCGAGAAATATTTCCAGAATCGCATCGACGACGGTCGCGTCGATGTTTTCTTCTTCCCCGAATTCCTTCGCCAGGGGGCCGCCGTGAAGGACTACCTTGAACCTTCGCTGTCGGTCCTCGGCGCCTACAATGAGGGACAAGGCATCGACGGAATCGAAGCCCTCTTCCCTCCGGAAACGGAACATGTCGACCTCGAAACCGCCGAGTTGCTGAAGTATTCCTGCAACGCCTTCCACGCCGCCAAAGTCGCTTTTGCCAACGAGATCGGCCGCGTCGGGAAGCGCCTCGGCATCGATAGTCGTCGCGTCATGGATCTCCTTTGTCGGGACACCCGGCTCAACATCGCGCCAAGCTATCTCCGTCCCGGCAATCCTTTCGGAGGGTCTTGCCTGCCGAAGGATGTGAGCGCCCTCACCGTCCTCGCGGCCTCCCTGGGAGTGACCGTCCCGACTCTTGGCAGCCTGCTGCCGAGCAATCGCGCCCACCTCGACCATCTTCGGGCTCTTGTCGGCAGCGACCCGTCAACCGAGATCGCGATTGTCGGTCTCGCCTTCAAACACGATACCGACGACCTCCGGGGCAGCGCCCTGCTCACCCTCGCCGCCGATCTTCTCCGCGCCGGGCATCCGGTGCGCATCTTTGATCCCTACCTCAAGGCCGACGCCCTCATCGGAGCCAGCCGGGTCCTCGTCGAGCAACAACTCCCTTCCCTCGGCGAACTCATGCGCCCCACCGTGGAGGAAACCCTCGGCGAGCGCGGCATTGTCCTCGCCTCGAACCGTTGCGTGCCTGTCGACACCCTCGCGCCCCACCTCAAGGCCGGGCACCGCCTCATCGACGTTACCGGATGGTCGGAACTCGCGGGCCTTCCCCGCTACGAGGGCATTTGCTGGTAATCGACCGATTTCCCCCATGAGCCGTTACCCATCCCTCCTCGCGAATCTTGTCGCCACGCCCCGTCATTGGCTCGTCACCGGTGCCGCTGGATTCATCGGTTCCCATCTCGTGGAGAATCTCCTTCGCCTGGGGCAGACCGTTCGCGGTCTCGACAACTTCGCGACCGGTCGAAGGGAAAACCTCATCGGCCTCCAGGCGGCGCTCACCCTGGAAGAATGGGCGCGCTTCACCTTCATCGAGGGCGATCTCCGCAATCCGGAGGATTGCCATCAAGCCTGCCACGGTGCTGAACGGATCCTCCACCAGGGAGCCCTCGGTTCCGTGCCCCGTTCGATTGATAACCCCCACGCCAGCCACGAGAGCAACGTGACCGGAACGCTCAACCTGCTCGCCGCAGCCCGCGACGCGGGAATTCGCCGCTTTGTCTACGCCTCGAGCAGTTCCGTCTACGGCGACGATCCGAATCTTCCCAAAGTCGAGCACCGAACCGGACGCGTGCTCTCGCCCTATGCGGCGACAAAGATGATGATCGAGCTCTACGCCGGCGTCTTCAACCGGTGCTATGGCCTGGAGCCCATCGGCCTCCGCTATTTCAATGTTTTCGGCGCGCGCCAGGATCCCGAGGGGGCCTACGCGGCCGTCATTCCGAAATGGGTCGCCGCCATGCTCCGCGGCGATCCGGTAGTGATCAACGGCGACGGCGAAACCTCCCGTGATTTCTGCTATATCGCGAATGTCGTCCAGGCGAATCTTCTCGCCGCGACGACCGAGAATCCCGAGGCGACCGACCAGGCCTACAACATCGCCGTCCATCATCGCACCACCCTCAATGAACTGTTCGCCAAACTGAAGGCTCTAGTCGAGGCCCGCACGCCGGGACTGGAAGTGGCTCCTCCCGTTTACAAGGATTTCCGCGCCGGCGATGTCCGGCACTCCCTCGCCGACATTTCCAAGGCGCGCGACCTTCTCGGCTACGAACCCACCCATCAGATCGACGAGGGCCTCGCGGAGGCCATCGATTGGTACTGCGAAAACGTTACCGCATCATGAAACTCACCTTTGTCTTTCCCTGCCTCAACGAGGAGGCCTCGCTCGGCACTTGCATCGATCAGGTAAGGGCTTCCCTCTCCCAGGATCCCGACCTCGAATACGAGATTGTCGTCGCCGATAACGGCAGCACCGACCGTTCCCGCGAAATCGCGGTCGAAAAGGGCGCCCGCCTCGTCCCCGTGGCGAAACGCGGTTACGGAGCGGCGCTCCGCGGTGGCATCGAGGCCGCGCTCGGCGAGCGGGTCATGTTCGCGGACGCCGACTCGACCTACCTTTACGAGGACGCCCTGCCCCTCTATCGGAAGGCGGTCGAATGCGATGTCGACATGGCCATCGCCTCGCGAATGACGGGACGCATCGAGGACGGTGCGATGCCTCCCCTCCACCGCCATCTGGGAACGCCCGTTCTCACCGGCCTCATCAATCTCCTCTTCCGGGGAAACCTCACGGACTGTAATTCCGGCTTCCGCTGCCTTCGCAAAACCGCCTACGAGAGCTGGGACATTCGCTCCGACGGCATGGAATTCGCCTCCGAGCTGCTCATCAAGGCGCTCAAGAAAAACGCCACCACCGTCGAGATCGACTCCGGTCTCCGACGCGGCCCCGAGAATCGCGAGGCCCATCTTCGCACCTGGCGCGACGGCATGCGCCACCTGCTCTTCATTCTCTCCGAGCGGCCCCAGCTCTTCGAATGGATCGGACTGCTCGTCCTTGGAATCAGTTCCGCGCTTCAACTGATCGCCCTTTTCACGGGCCCCATCGAGATTGCCGGTCTCAACATCTTCGATTTCCATAGCCAGGCCCTCCTTTTGCTCGCCGCCCTCACCGGAACCCAGCTCTATCTCTTCAGTTGTCTCCTTTATCTCAGGGGAACCGAACGATCGACCCGCCTTACGCGGAAACTCATCCGCCTCGACGAGGGCGTGCTTTTCTTCCTCCTCCTCGGCCTCTTCGCGGGCGTGTTCGGAGTTGTCGCCTTCATGATCGTCGCCTGGGCAAGTGCCCACTTCGCCGGCCTCCGCCTCATCAATACCCTCCTCATTCTCGTCCACTTCCTCAGCGTGCCCGGCCTACTCGCCATCGCCCTCCTCGGCATCCATGTCTTCAAGAAGAGCGCCCACGAAGAGTGAAACTGCTTTTCGTCTCCAATCTGTTCCCCGACGCGGCCGATCCCGTCCGCGGGCTCGATAACGCCTGCCTCCTCCAGTATCTGCGCGCGCATTGCGCGTCCGTCCGGAGCGTGGCTCTCCGCCCGACGCTTTCCCCGTCGCATCTCCTGAAGCCCGGCCCCCATTGGCATCCCCGCGCAGAGGACGCCTGGCTGGACCCCGTATACTGTCCGACGCCTTACGTGCCGAAATTCGGGAGTCCCTGGAACCACCGCCTCATGGCCCGCGCCCTCCGTGCTCCGCTCACCGCACTGAGGAAGGAAGGCGCCTTCGACATCGTCCTGGGTTCCTGGCTCTATCCCGACGGCTGCGCCTTGGCTCGCCTTGCCCCGACAATCGATTTTCCTTTCGTCCTCATTTGCCAGGGTTCGGACGCCCACCAGTATCTGGAAATCCCCCGCCGCCGCCGGCTCATCCTTGAAGCCTCGCGTTCCTCCGGCGGCATCATCACCCGCAGCGCCGATCTTGGCCGGCGCCTGCACGAAGCCGGGGTGGCCAATGAAAAACTCCATCCGATCCACAATGGGGTGGCGACCTCGATCTTCCACGCGGGAGATCAGTCCGAGGCGAAGTCAAGGCTCGCCCTCGCACCCGATGCGGCCCATCTTCTTTTCGTCGGCAACTTCCTCCCGGTAAAGAACCCGCACCTTCTTGTCGCAGCATGGAAGCACGCGCGTTCGCGACTCCCCGAGCGCGATGTCCGGCTGATCATGATCGGCGGGGGGCCCCTGGCCGCCGAAATTCGCGCGTCCGCGCCTTCCGACATTCTCCTTCTTCCCGGTCGAAGAAATCCCGCCGAGATCGCGGATTACATGCGGGCCGCCGATCTCCTGTGCCTCTCTTCACGTAACGAGGGCGTTCCCAACGTCATCCTCGAAGCCCTCGCTTCTGGCCTCCCGGTCGTCTCGACGAATGTCGGCGGCATCGCCGAAGTCATCGATCGTCCGGAACACGGCTCGCTCGTCGACGAGCACTCGCCGGAGGCACTCGGGGAAGCCATTGCCACCGCCCTCGACGGCGGGCCCGGCAGGACGAATTCGGTGCGTCCCGAATTCTCCTGGCAACACACGGCCGAGCGCTACGCGAGCATTCTCGAAGCGGCAATTTCGGGAAATCGCTGAGTCTTTCCCAGCCCTGGCGCTGCCGCCTTGCCAACGGCTCTTCCATCCGCTACAGATTTCTGAGATTATAATTTTCATACTCCGAGAATCCAAGTTATCTTAACCGACCATGAAATCCGTGAATTCCTATCTGCCGTCGGCCCTCGCCGGTCTCATCGTTGCCTTCGCCCCGGGTGCCACCATGGCCCAGGAGCAGGCCCCCCTCGATGCCGAACCAACGGCAGCCGCGTCTGTCGAAGCCCCCTC
>JAHEDC010000499.1 GCA_024641425.1 Verrucomicrobiales bacterium
CTCGGGCTCGCTACCCTCATCCCCGGCTAAGGCTTGGGCGTCGGGGAAAGCAATCGAAAGGCAGAAAGCCAGTCCCTTCCCGCGAAGCTTGAATGACGGAAGGATAAACATCATGGGACGGGCACCACGCCATGAAGTTTGTCACATTCGTCCTTGAGCAACACACCGGGGGATGTCGTGTCGCGCTTGAAGTCATTCCACCACATCAAACGCTTTCTGTCCTCTTCTTCGTGCAGTAAAGTGAAGTTTTCGTCAGGGGAATAAGGCGGAGAGTAGTCGACGCCGTCGATTTCCTTGAAGCCATGCCGTGGATGATGAAGCCCTTTAGCTGTCTCGAGATCAAACAGTTTATTGTGCCCGATTTCGTGGGAACTTGCAAATACCAGCACCTCTTGCGTCCCAGGAAGCATGCTATACGCCGTAAGATAAGGCGACCGAATAGCATCTCTCGCGAATCCCTTGGGTGCTCCCTTGAGCCTATCGCGATGACCGATGGGTCCCGGAATATAATAGAGATTGAGCCAAACGGTTCCGTTCCAGGCCGCCGCTTTGATCAGCTCTTCCTCGACCGTTCGTTCATCAGTATGGTTGTAATCCAGAAATGAGTTAGGTTCGGAATTTGGCGACCCCGGAACTCCGATATCGTAGGCGACCGAGGCCATATCCCAGGTGACAATTTCAAAATGAATGTTCGCCTGCCGGCCAAAAGCTCGCTCAAGCTGGTCTGCAAGCGCCTGCTGCGTTGGAACATTCTGGGGCGGTATTTCGAGTTCCACGTAGGGACTCTGACGAATACCATCCTCTCCCGTGGTGATCTCCTCGCCGACAACCTCGTCATCGCCCTCTCTTGGCAACCCAAGTATCGTCAGCTCATTCGGAGGGGAATTCAGGACACCGTTGGGCCCTGGCCGGACGATCACGACATTTTTCTCGCCCTTCTTAAACCCGATAACCTCAGCATCCGGTTCTATCCTCACAGTATCACAAATACCGTTCGGCCCGGTAGAGATGCCGCCCTCAGATAGCGTATCATCCCCTCCTTTCGTCGAATAGAGAAGGGTTTTGCCGGGGCCGGGCCGAATACAAATCGAGTATGCCTTTCCCTCTCCGACCATAACCGGCGCATTTCCCCTGCCAATCGGGGCCTCCTCGTCGTCGCTTTTCAGGGTGATGACATGCACCGCGAGCGTAACCGTCCGGTGTTGATAGGCGGCGACGCGCGCGGGATACTGGTTCTGCACCTTGACGCGGCCCTCGTAAGAGAATTGGCCCTCATCGAAGGGGCCGGTCGCGGTTACCGCAAAGCGCTGCGGAGAGCCGACGGAGGCAGCGGGAGTGATGGTGCCGTCCTTGCCTTGGGGGAATTCAAGTCCCAGGGTAAACTGGAGGCCCGGAGGTTCGTAGAGGAGATTCGCCTCGGTAACCGCGTCCGGATTCAAGGCGGTGCGGGCGGGGACGGTGAGCCAGGGGCGGTCCAGACGCTGTTCCGGCAGCAGGCGCATGTAGTTGTCGAAGCCGGATGCGACCTCGACTTCCCCGAATTCGACGGGGACGAGGAGGAGCGGAGCGTCGCTCCCGTTCTTTGCGAGGACATGGCCGTGCGTCGATACGTCAAGCACTTCGGAGACCTCCAGGGTCGGATCATCCGTGCGGTCCGCGAAGGAGTAGCGGCGGCCGGCGTGCCAGATATGGTTCAGCCCCGTAAAGACGGTGCCCGCCTCTGTGAGGTGCTCGCCGGGAATGACCATCTTCGAGCGCACGAAATGGCTTTCGCCCGGAATCTCGACGAAGCAAGCTCCCTTCCGCCCGAACGGAAGCGGTAGGCCGTGATCAAAGGAAGTCGCCACCGCCATGCTCGGACTCCCTCCACCGAGAAACGCGGGTTCCCGGACGAGGCTGGGCGGCATGAGGGCGATGCGATGGAGGTAGTAATCCCGGAAGATTCCCCCGACGATGTTCTGCGGGGACTGCCAGACCGCGCCGAAGGAATCGGCGCTGACGCTGAGGCCACCGTCGGAGATGTCGGAAATCGTTTGGGAAGACTCCGCTGCCACCTGCTCCGGCACTTGGGAGAACAATGTCCCTTCGCCCGGCGCAGCCCCTACGGTCCAGCGCACATAGCGGTCGCCAACCTGAACGCCATCCTCGTAGTGGTCGCGGTGACCGATAGTCTGCCCCGATGCGTTGACCCTCAGGGCCGCGGAATCAATGAGCCGGGAAGGTTGTCCCGGAATATCCATGAAGCCCTCATGCAGGCGCGCCGCGCCGCCGGTCAGTCCCAGCGAAACCGCGACCGCCACCCCATTGGCGGGATCGAATCCGGCGATGGGGGTGCTGCCCCCGGCAGGCACGGTCGAAGGCGTCGTCCCCGCGGGTGGTTTCGGCCCCCGTGGCAGCGCTCCGTAGTGCCCGTGACCGACGATGGTTCCCGCGTCATTGAGATCGATGCCGAAGACCCTACTGATCGGCAGGACTTCGTTGACCGGAGGCAGGTTTCCACCCTCCGGGTTCGCCACCTTGACCGTGAAGCTATCGGAACCCAAAGCGCTCTGAGTCAGCGTGCCCCCAACAGGATTCCAGAGATACGGCGCGAGCACTGCTCCCGGGGCGGGCGAGCTCCAGTCCGGGTTGAGCAGAACCTGCCCGGCGCTGTTCACCGCCCTGGGGAGGAGGGACGCATCGACATCGATCGGCAGCGCGACATAGAAGGGTGGGCGGGAGACCGCCCAGTGGATGTTCTCATCGAAGGGATCGAAATCGAGACCGTTCGGCACCGTGTCCCCATCCGCGTCCTCCTCGGGATCAAGACGGTCGATCTTGGTGTTGATCGGCCCGAAGAAAGGCGTACTCATGGGATCTCCGGGATCGACACCCAGGGCCAGCTCGACCGCGTCCTCGAAGCCGTCGCCGTCGCTATCGAGCAAAAAAGCGTTGCTCCCAAGAACCTCCCACTCGAATTGGTCATCCAGCCCGTCGCCGTCGCTCTCCGCGAGCGATTCCTCCACGATATAGAAGTTCCGCGCCGCCCCGGAATTCGGCAACGGCGGTGCGACCTGGGCTGGAGGAGGATTGCCCGCATTTGCGGGGCTTAAGGCGCCCAGGATATCCGCAAGCACTGCCGCGTAGCGGTCCGAGAGTATGGCCGCGGTCTCCTGACGGGGTGGCGTAAGGTTCTCCAGCGCGTAGGCGGGCCCGTCGTAGGCATCCGACCAAATGCCCGTACGGGCCGAAAGACTGATGGAGATGACCATCGGGATGTTGGAGCCCGGATTTGCGGGATCCTCGGTCTCCTCCTCATACCGGGTCACGAAAAGCGGGATATCCCCGATCCCGGAGAAATCCAGGGGAAGGTTCACATTCACCAGCCCTCCATCCTCGTGCCAACCGACGAGGGTTTTCCCGTTCGGAAAATGGCTCAGGACAAAGTGCGGCGCCAGGACGAGCGAAACCGGCGCGGGAGATGCCCCCCGGAGGCAGCGCGCTCGATAGGCGCCACAGTCTGGGAAATCGTCTGCCCGAGCCCGTAGTAGCTGGAAACAAAATCCCAATTTGCTTGGTTCGCAGAAGACTTCAGGACGTAAACCCGTCCGAACCGCGTCGGCCACACCACGGAGGCCATATCCGTTTCCTCGTCGACCTCCATCCACGCTTCCAATGCCTTTGCATTCCAGACGGGTGCGAACGAAAGAAACAGCGCCATGAAGAGGGAAAGCCGGGAACTACATCGCCTTACTGGTAGCTGGTAGCTGGTAGCTGGGAAATACCGGAATTCTTGCCTCTCATATTGGAAAACTCGCTTATTACCGTGGCTTTTGTCAATTCCCGAGGTGGATCAGGCGTGCTTTTTCGCAGGCATTCGAATGACCCGCCGAATGCCATCCAGCACCCGATCCCACCGGCCTGCCGCCCGGCGCGCGAATCCGTCTTGCGCCCTGCCCTCGCCCCCGGCTATGCTTCTCCCTGACCATGAACACTTCCCCCCGATCCCTTGTCGCCGCCACCCTCCCGCTTCTGGTCTTCGCCGCCGTTTTCGTCCTCCGCGCGGATCCGGCTCCCGATCCGCTCTCAACGACCCGGATGGCGGATGGAACGGCCCGGCTCGAAGCGACCGCTCTCGCCCCGAACGCCTATTTCCGCATCGAGTCCACCGCCGATCTCCAGAGCTGGACGACCATGGTCACCCTGAAAAGCTCGGCTTCCGGTTCCCTCCAACACGACGACACCGGTGCCCCGCGCTCCGATCGAAGATTCTATCGCCTCGCCACCGTCCCCGCCGCTGAGACCCCGCTCACCGGCGACCACCTCGCGACCAGCACCGGCGACATTGTCTTCCATCCCGTGAACCACGCCAGTTTCGTCATGCAGTGGAACGGCCTTACGATTTACAGCGATCCCGTCGGCGGGGCAGCGGCCTACACCGGCATTCCGCCGGCGGACATCATCGTGGTGACCCATTCGCATGGCGACCACTACAACTCCGGAACGGTGAGTGCCATCAGGGCCGCGAGTGGACGCGTCTTCGCCCCCCAGGCCGTCTACAATGGCATGTCCGCCACCCTCAAGGCCGTGACCACGCCGCTCATGAACGGCACCGAAACGGACTACTCCGGAATCCATATCGCCGCCGTTCCCGCCTACAACCTGACGTCTTCCTACCATGTGATGGGAACCGGTAACTCCTACGTCCTCACCCTTGGCGGAAA
>JAHEDC010000500.1 GCA_024641425.1 Verrucomicrobiales bacterium
TCTCCAGGATGACCTTCGCGGTCGCGCTGGCGGTGGCTTCACCGGTGAGCCAAGCGGGATCCTTCAACGCGCGGTGCTCGGCGAGAACCTTGGTTTCCCAGGCCGGTTGGCCACCGGTGCCGAGCGCGGACCGTGCCTTCGCGAGTTCTTCGCGCAGCGTGGCGAGACGCCCGGCGGCCTCGGGGTTCTGGAGCGGCGAGCCGATGGTGATCTGGGGCGGGGCGTCGGTGCCGGCCGCTTTTCCCCGCTCGGAGATACTGTTGAAGTATCCGAAAAGCTGGTAGAATTCCTTCTGCGAGATCGGGTCGTATTTGTGATCATGACAGCGTGCGCAACCGGCGGTGAGCCCCATCCAGACGGTGGCGGTGGTCTCGACGCGGTCGATGGCGTATTCGACGATGAACTCCTCGGGCAAGGCACCGCCCTCGTTGTTGATGCGGTGGTTGCGGTTGAAGGCGCTGGCGAGAACGTTCTGGATGTCGTCGCCCGGGAGCATGTCCCCGGCGAGTTGCTTCACGCTGAATTCATCGTAGGGCAGGTTGTCGTTGAAAGCCTTGATGACCCAGTCGCGCCACGGCCACATCGTGCGCCCGCCGTCGTTCTGGTAGCCGTCGGTATCCGCGTAGCGGGCGGCTTCCAGCCAGGAGGCGGCGATGTGCTCGCCGTAGCGCGGAGAGGCGAGAAGCCGGTCGAGAAGTTTTTCATAGGCGTCCGGCGCAGTGTCGGCAAGAAAGCCATCGACCTCGGCGGGCGTGGGTGGAAGGCCGGTGAGTGCCAGCGTCGCGCGGCGGACGAGGATCTCGGGCCTTGCCGGGGGATTCGGCGTCAAGTCCTCCGCGAGAAGGCGGGCGTGAACGAAGGCATCGAGGGGATTTTTCGACCACGCGGCGTCGGCGACCGAGGGCAAGGCGGCCTTCACCGGGCGCACAAAAGACCAATGTTCCTCGTACTTCGCGCCCTCGGCGATCCACTGTCGGAGCAAATTCTTCTGCGCGTCGGTGATGCTGCGGTGGGAGTCCGGCGGCGGCATGACCTCGTCGGGATCGTCGCTGAAGATCCGCGCGACGAGTTCGCTGGCGTCCGCGTCATGGGGCACGATGGCGGCATAGCCCCCGCGGTCCTTGGTCGCGGATTCGAGGGTGGTGAGGACGAACGGCTTACTCTTTGGGAACTGCTTGGTCGTGTCCGGCCCGTGGCAGTGGTAGCATGTGTCGGAGAGGATGGGCCGGATGTCCCGGTTGAACGAGATCTCGGCGGCTCCGTTGAGCACGGTGCCGAAGAGGAACGGAAAGGCGATGGGAAGAGCCGGGAGCTTCAAAACAGGGACGGGAAATCACGGGAATACTGCTTTTCGGAAAGGATTCTTCCTGTGAATACGCCCCGGATCCCGAAAAAGTTAGCAGGGAATCGACCGGGAGGCGACCCGAAGCCGACGTCAGGACGGCGAATCCGTGCTACGGGTTCGGGGCTTCGCGGACGTGGTAGAACACGTCCGGGAAGTTGGCGGCGGCAAGGCTCTCGTCGAGGACGCTGCTCGTTTCCGTGGCCGTGAAGTAGTCGAATTCGGTGTCGAACCAGTCGATCAGGTTCTGAGAATACTGGAGGATGTAGGCGCGGCCAACGCGCGAGTTGAAGGTGATGCGGGCGATGGCTCCGGCGGTGCCGAGGGTGCCGACGGGCTCGATCTTCGTGATCTCGAAGGGCGGGGCTCCTCCGGGGCCACCCGTAGTGTTCACGACCTCGAAGTTGTCGATGGTGCCGGTGACGTTGGCGTTGGCGAGAGTGAATCCGACCCATTTGATGTCGCTGAATTTGCTGGCGTCGGTGCCCGGGTCCGAGCCATCGGTGGGCATGCTGTTGGTGATGAGGGTTTGGGCAACCCCGTTGACGAAAAGGGCTACGGTCCAATTGGCACTGTCGGCATCGGTGGCGTCGAGGGTGATCCTCACATTGACCACACCCGTTGGAGGTGTGGGGAAACTGGTCAGATTCATCGTCGTTTCGCCCAAGAAGAACTGCGCGTCGGTGGCACCGGTTCCACTGCCCCGGTTTTCGCGGACGAGGAAGGTCGCCATCGCCACGAAGGGGCCGTCGGCGAAGCGGTTGTTCGGCAGGGCGTTGACGGCGGCGGAGAAACCGAGGCTGATCCAGTTCTGGCCGCCGGCGGTCGTATTGATGTCCGCACTGACGCTGTAGATGTTTCCCTGCACGGGGACGAAGGGAAGGAGCGCGCTGTGGTTGCCGGTGGCTGCGGTGAGGATGCCATTGGTCGTGAACCGGCTTCCGGCCGTCCAGGTGGCGGCATTGGTGGTGGTGTCCGGGGTGGTGCCGGTCAGGAGAGTGACGGCATCACCGGTGAAGTCCTCGGAGTAGAGAATCGTCTGGCCCGAGACGGCGGCGGGCCCGAAAGCGACGAAGGCGAGGAGGGCGAGGAAGCGGAGGAGAGGATGCGATTTCATGGAATTGGGGTCGGCGATCGTTCTTTCAGAAAAAAGGCGGTCTCTCCGGGAGAAGAGGCCGCCTTGAAAACCGTTGATCGGGTCGGAGAACTTTCAGGCGCGGCGGCGGCGCAGCAGTGCCATTGCACCTAGGCCGACAAGGAGGGCGGACGTGGGCTCGGGAACCGGAGTGACCTCGACGCGGAAGTCATCGATGGTTCCCCCGGCGGTGTTCGTGACGGTGAATCCGACGAACTTGATGGCACCGAAATTGGAAACGTCGGTGCCGGGGTCGCTGCCGTCGGCGGGATTGCTATTGCTGGCGAGAGTGATGGGCGATCCGTTCAGCGAGAGGCCGAGCGTCCACAGTGCGGGACTGGGATTCGAGGCATCCAGGGTGATCAGGGCGGTCACGGCACCTGACGGGGGGGCTGCGATGCTGGTCACGCCCAAGGTGGTCTCTCCGACAAAGAACTGGGAATCCGTCGCACCCGTCCCGCTGCCGCGGTTCTGGCGAAGAAGAAACGTCCCCAAGGCCACAACCGGGCCATCGGCGAAGCGGTTGTTTGGAAGGGCGGTGGCGGCGGCGGAAAAGCCAAGACTGATCCAGTTCTGCCCTCCCGCTGTCGTGTTGATGATACTACTGACGGTGTAGATGTTACCGGCCGTCGGGACGAACGGAAGCCACGCACCCGAAGTAGGAGTGGTCGAGACCGAGCCATCGGCGAGGAACGCGGTTCCCGAGGTCCAAGTGGCTCCCGCCGTGGTCGTATCGGGCGTCGTGCCATTAAGTGGAACGGCACCTCCGCTAAAATCATCGGAAAAGAGGATCGCTGCCTGCGTGGAAGCGAGGGTTCCGAAGACGGGGAGGAGGGTCAGGAGGAGGGATTTCATGGTGCGAAGGGTGATTCTCTCAGAAAAATTGTCATTTATTTGAGAGGCATTCAATCAGATTGGTGATTTCGTTCAAGCCGTTATCGATCAGGGATGTAAAATCCTTCAGGGACCGCTTGAATCCCGATGGGACCACTCACGGATGCGACTGCACGCGGAGGCGGAGGAATCGTCGGTCGGGATTCGCGTCGGTGGCGCGCAGGGTGACGAGGCTGGTGCCGGTTCCCGAGGGGGCGTCGGACTCAAGGACGAGGGTTGCGCCCGCCGGATTCCAGGTGGCGAGATCTCCGGAAATTTCGGCGAGGTAAAGGACATCGTCGGCTCCGAGGCGCCGGGGGTAGGAGAATCGTGCGAAACCGTCGGGGCCGACCGAGAGGGAAACGCCGGAGACGCCCGCCTGGCTGTCGCTGCCACCGAGGGCGTGTTCGAGAAAGGCGCTCAGGCCATCGCCGTCGCCGTCCGCGTTGGGGTCGCCAGTGAACGTGGTGGTGTCGGTGGTTCCAGGATTTCCGCCGGCAAGGGCACTGACACGCCAGTTCGCGGCGAGGGCGTGGTCGGGGTTGGTGGCGGGAGCGACGAGAACGAGGCTGTAGCCGTCGCCGTCGGCCGCGACGGGCCACGGGGGCGCGTCGTCGTAGGTGAAGTCCCGGATGATGCCGCCGATGGCGTCGGAGAGGACGAGGCGCTCACCGCCGTTGCTGAGTTTGCCGCCCGCCGGATATTCCCCGATGACGGGAAGTCCGGCTCCATAGCGCGTGTTGAAGGCGCTCTGGTTGGAGACGACAAGTCCGCGGGCACCCGGCTGGAGGATGGTGGCGGGAAAGGCGTAGGTGATCCCGCTGGTGAACTGCACGCCGCTCAGGGTGACGGGCGAAGCGCTGATATTCGTGAGTTCGAGGTATTCGAAGTCGTCGGCATCGGTGAAACCGGCGGTGATTTCAGCGCCGCTCGGATCGGCGGGATGGTACATCATTTCCGAAATGACGAGATTCGCCGCGCTCGCGGGAATGATGATATTCGTTCCCGTGTAGGTGAGGGTGCGAGAGCCGATCTGCGCGCCCTGGAAGTTGTAGGCGACGAGGGTGGCGCTGTTGGCACCTGGTAAGACGGGCAGTTGCGCCTGCCAGGTGTTGTCGTTGATCCACGTGAGCGCGAGGGGCGTGCCGGAGCCGGCCAGCCGGATCTCGCGGACGTTGACCCAACCGCGCCCCTCGACGGTGAGGAAGGAATTACCGGTCGATTGGCCGTTCGGGGTGGTGATGGAGTAGGCCACGTTGGCGACAGCATTGGCAATCGCGGTATTTACCGGGCCGATGGTGCTGGAGACGCGGGTCTTGATGAAGTCGAGGTTCTCGGCGGG
>JAHEDC010000501.1 GCA_024641425.1 Verrucomicrobiales bacterium
AGGCTGCCGACCGCGTTGATCCGTTCCGCAGGGCGCGCCGGCTCGAAAGCGAGCGGGACTTCGGGAGGCGACGGCTCCCTGTCCTGCGGAACGGTGAGGCCAATCAGCAGGAGGAGAGCGGCGAGGAGGGCAATACGGCGGGGGAATGGCATCCCTCCATCCTAGTTGGATCGACGAGGCTCCGCAATGTGGGATTGCGGCCAAGCCGGAGGCCTCCGGGTGGACGGCGGGCTCCGTCGACGGGATTGGAAGCTCCGAGGCAATCCTAGTGGACGCGTTGGCCCGGCTGCGCGCCGCTGTCAGGGGACAGCAGGAAGATGTCCTTGCCGCCGGGGCCGGCGGCAATGACCATGCCTTGGCTGACCCCGAACTTCATCTGGCGCGGCGCAAGATTGGCGACGACGACGACCAATCGACCGACCAGATCGGCCGGGTCGTAGGCGGACTTGATGCCGGCGAAGACATTACGGGTTTCGGCGCCTCCGAGGCTGAGAGTGAGATGGACGAGTTTGCGCGCCTCGGGGACTTCCTCGGCAGCGACGACACGGGCGACACGGAGATCCGTTTGCAGGAAGTCGTCGATCGTGATCTCCTCCGCGAGGGGCTCGGAAGCGAGCCACTCGTCGCCGTCGTTCCATTTGAGGGCGGAGATTTCCGGAGGAGGCTGAGCGGCGGCGGATTCTGCTTTGCTGTCTTCGATCATGGCTTGAACGTCGGCGGGATTGATTCTCGCCATCATGTGTTTGAAAGGATTGACGGGTATGTCAACGAGAGGAGTGGTAGCTGCGGCCCAGGAATCGATGGGGATACCGAAAAGGGCGTCGGTCTTGTCGGCGAGATCGGGGAGGACGGGCTTGAGGTAAACGGCGAGCTGGCGGAAGAGATTGAGTGCGATCGTGCAGACGTCCTGAAGCCGTTGAGCGTTCGCGGGATCCTTTCGAAGTTCCCAGGGTGCGTTCTGCTCGACAAATGGATTCGCCTTGTCGGCGAGGTCGATGATCATCCGCGTGGCGCGCGAGTAGTCGCCTGCCTCGTAGGCCTCGGCGATGGCCTGGCCTTGCGCGGCGGCTTCCGCGAAAAGGCCTCCATCATCGGGATAGACGGCGGAAAGGCCGGATTCGGCGACGAATTTCGCACTGCGACTGGCGAGGTTAACCACCTTGCCGACGAGGTCGGTGTTCACCTTGGCCACGAAGTCATCGAGATTCAGGTCGATGTCCTCGACCTTGCTCGAAAGCCGGCTGGCGTAGTAGTAGCGGAGCGCGGCCGGGTCGAGATGCCTGAGGTACGTCGCGGCGCGGATAAAGGTGCCCTTGCTCTTTGACATCTTCTCGCCGCCGACGGTGAGGAAGCCGTGGATGTGCACTTTCTCGGGCAGGTTGAAACCGGCGGTCTTGAGCATGGCCGGCCAGAAGAGCGTGTGGAAATACTGGATGTCCTTCCCGATGAAGTGGTGGATTTCGGCCTTGCCGCCGCGCCACCAGGAATCGAAGTCGCCGCCGTGGGCGTCGCACCATTCGCGGGTGGCGGCCATGTAACCGATGGGGGCATCGAACCAGACATACCAGTAGTTTTCCGGATGGCCTGGAATCTCGAAGCCGAAGTAGGGCGCGGGCCGGGAGACATCCCAGTCCCGGAGCGGCTTGTTGAGGAAGAAGTTCGCGAGGTAATTCGCGCTTTCCGGAGGAAGGGTGCCCGATTGGGTCCATTCGCTGAGGAAGCCGTGGAGCTGTTCGATTCGGACGAAAAGGTGTTTCGCCTTGCGCGTTTCGGGTTTGGTTCCCGAAAGGGTACTGACCGGGTCGATGAGATCGGCCGGGGAGTAGGTCTCGCCGCATTTCGAGCAATTGTCCCCGGGTTGGTCGGGTGCCTTGCAGAACGGGCATCCTCCGCGCACCATGCGGTCGGCGAGGAACATGCCCTTCTCCGCGTCATAGAGTTGCTCGATCTCCTCGGTGGCGACCAAGTCGGCGTCGACGAGCGCCTGCCAGATTTCATGGCAGTAAGCACGATTGGCCTCGGTATTGGTATGACTGTAATGATCGAACGAGATGTTGAACCCGGAGAGGTCGGTCTGGTGAGCCGCACCCATTTCGGCGATCAACTCTTCCTCCCCGCGGTTCTCGTCCCGGGCCCGCAGCATGGTCGCGGTTCCGTGAGTATCATCGGCGCAGAAGTAGCGCACCTCATGCCCGCGTAGCTTTTGAAAGCGGACCCAGATATCGGTCTGGATGGCCTCGACCAGATAGCCAAGGTGAATGTGTCCGTTGATGTAGGGAAGGGCGGAGGTAACGAGGAGGCGGCGCATTCTTCGGGAAGATTTCTGCATTCAGTTCTGAGTTCTCAGGGAGCCTGCGGCTTAAACTTAACTCTCAAAACCTTCTTGCGTAACACTCATTTGACGATCTTGCCGCCGATACCAAGGACGCTGGCGTTGGATTTGGCGGCTTCGGCCTCGGCGATCTGGCCGTTCTTCATGTACATCTGGGAAAGGCCGGTCCAGGCGAGGAGATCGTTGGGTCGGAGGTGGGTGGCCATAAGGGCGGCACCAATTGCTTCCTTGAGGTGGCCCTGTTTCATAAGGGCCATGCCAAGGGCGTGCCAGCCGTCGAAGAACTGCGGGTCGATCGCGACGCAATGGCGGTAGCCGTCGATGGCGGTGTCGAAATCGCCGATAGCCAGATCGCCGTTCGCGTCGTCGAAAAGGGCGTCCCGTTCGGCATCGGTCTCCGAAGGCGGTCTATCCATGGATTGGGCAGGGCGACTCGCCCCTCATTTGAAGGCGGATTAGTTGAGTTCGAGATCGTCTGGCCTCGGCTCGGCCTCCTTGCGCGCATCGGCGAGCCACGCTTTGAACATGAGGGCGGAGTAGCTGCTGCGCGAATACTGCTGATTGACCAGATTCTCGGTGATTTCCTTTTTCTTGGCTTCGTTTTCGGGGGCTTCGGGGACGACGCGGGAGGCGACGTAGACGAGGACGGCGTTTTCATCGACCACATGGGGCTCGCTTATCTGGCCGGCGGGAGTCTTGCCGATTGGCTCGCGGAGGTGGGTGTAGAAGTCGGAAACGTCGGCAGGGTTGGGGGGCTGGTCGCCCGTGAAGCTCGGAATGCGCGTGGTCTCGAATCCGGCGGCTTTCGCGGCGTCGGCGAATCCGGCCCCTGCTTTGAGCTCGGCCGTGATTTTCTCGCTGGCCTCGGTTGCCGCCTTCTTCACTGCTTCGACTTGCTTCTCCTTCCTGAGGATTTCGCGGATCATCTCCGTTGATTCCTCGAGGCTCAGATCGTGGGGAGGTTCATCCCCGGTGAGACGGAAGATATAGAAGCCGTTGGCGACGCGCACCGGCGTCGAGACGGGTTTGCTTGAGGGGTGGGTGAAAACCGCGCGCACGAGGGCGGGCTGCGCCTTGAGGTCCTCCGGGGGATCCTCTTGCGAGAAAAGTTCCGTGCTACCGTAGATGGCCCCGTATTTCGCGCTGGCGGCGGCTGCGACCCGCGCTTCGGCAAGCGCCTTGAAGTCGGATCCGGCCACGCTGGTCTCGGTGATGAAATCATCCATGAATTTGTTGTATTCAAGCATGGCGGCGGTGCGCTCCTCGGGGGTGGGGCCGGTCGGAATCGCCGGGGACACGACGGAGGGATCACCGAGCAAATTCGCACTCTGATCGAGCGCATCCAGATTTGCGCCGGGGGCGGGTGTTCCGAGATCGATCGGAGCGTCCGGCAAACCGGGAGCCGTGGCATCCGGAAGAACGGGCGCGGGAACATCCTCTTCCACAGGGGACTCGGGTTCGGCGGGTGTCTCCGCGGTTGCGGGCTCGTCCGCGCTGGGCTCCTCGGCTATTTCGGTATCACCCCCCTGGCAGGATCCAGTCGGCTGTTCCTCGGAGGCCGCTTCCGGGGCGGCTTTCGGGGCGGCTTCCGGGGCGGCTTCCGGGGCGGCTTCCGGGGCGGCTTCCGGGGCGGCTTCCGGGGCGGCTTCCGGGGCGGCTTCCGGGGCGGCTTCCGGGGCGGTTTCCGGAGAGGGAAGGAGAGCAGCCGGGGGCGTTAGCGGGGAGGGGGTGCTGAAGTCGGGTTGGGTGAATTGGACGTATTCAATCGATCGTCTGGGATCGGAGCGGAGCTCGGCTTTGTGATCCTCGTAATATTTGGCGATTTCCTCGTCGGTCACCTCGACATCAGAGGCGTATTTGACGGCCGGAAAGTCGATGCGGTAGGCGCTGGTTTTGGCATTCTGCTCGATGAAGGCGTCTTCGATCTCGAGGGCGGTGGGTGTGAAGGATGCGGTGAGAAGTTCCCGAAGGCGCTTGAGGGCGACGTTGTCCCCGATGAGATTGTAGAGGTCCTCGACCGTGAATCCGTAGCTTCCGAGGCTGGCCTTGAGGTTGTCGAATGCGGCTTGATCGAAAGAGCCGCCCGGGCTGAACGCGGGCATTTCGCGGATCTGCGCTTCGATTTCCTGCTGGGAGGCGCGAATTCCAAGTTTGTTTGTTTCCTTGCGGAGGATAATCAGATTGTAGATGAAATCCCGCGGGCTGCCGTCGAGACGCTCTCCGTAGAGCGCGCCGATGAATTCGTAGAGGCCAAGGCGCTGGGCGAGCTGGAAGGTGCTGCCGAAGCGTTGGAGGTCGCCTTGGTTGTAGTCCTTGCCGTAAATCGAAAAC